>JAFRNO010000443.1 GCA_017430155.1 Kiritimatiellia bacterium
ACCGTGACCTGGCGGGTAACGTGCGCATTCAAGGCGCGCACGTGGACATTGGTGCCTACGAATCACGTCCTCCGACGCCTTTGGCTAGGCTCGTCTACCACAACACGCTTGATTCTGCCGATGCCGTGGCGCATCCGGTTATCGGTGAGACAGGCACGTGCGGTAGAGCAACGTTCGTGGATGGAAAAGTTGGATCGGCTCTTTATGTGCCGGCAGATTCGAACATTGCCAATCTTCCGTTGCCCAATGGTTTGCCGGCTTCTCGTGGATGCATTGAGTTCTGGGCCAAACTGCAGGAAGGGAAGACGACATTCAGAGATGGCGGAGACCCAAAGTTCCTTCGAGCAATTTGTGCTAATGATGCTGCGCCTAACTTTACAGTAGTTGAGTTCAATGCGAACAACGGTGGCGGCCGTGGGGGGCTGTGCGGTGGATTGCCAGGGCTCTACATGACTTCCGAGGGATACTCGTATATTAAGTACTTTTCCAGCTATTTTACAGAAGGGAATGTTTCTGATTGGCATCACTATGCGCTTGTTTGGAACGTTGACGGTATTACAAATATTAGCGGAAATCCGCGCTCGGCTTTTCTGGTGGATGGAAGGACTATCTGTCAAACTTATGGTGAGGGCGCATGGGACGAGGAGGCTTTCCTGGCGAGGGTGAGTCAACCTTTTAGCATAGCATTTAGCACCCCAGGCACAATAAATGGTAAATCTCCATTTTCAATCGACGAATTGAAGATTTGGGACTCGGACAAGACGACGTTCCGGGGGCTGGTAACGCATCAGAGCGTCTCGTATGTCTACGACGGAACATCCCACACGCTTCAGCCCGCCGTCGGCGCGGAGGGCGACGAAGTCTTCCGCTACGCGCTTTCGGAAGAGGGACCGTTCGTGGAGGAGATGCCTACGATCACGGACGCGGGCACGATCAGCATCTGGTACGAGGTCGAGGCGGAGGGCGAGACGACGCGCGATTCCGCCACGGTCACGGTCACGAAGCGTCCGCTCACGTTCACGAGCGCGAGTGCCCAGAAGCCGTATGACGGAATCCCGCTGTCGGCAACCAACGTCCTGGTGTCCGGCGGCGTGCCGCAGGGAGAAGGGTTCGCGTTCTCGGTGACGGGTTCGCAGACGATCGTCGGCGAAAGCGTCAACGCCTTCACATGGTCGGTATTGGAAGGGACGAATCCCGACAATTACGAAGTGACGACTGTTTGCGGAATCCTGAAGGTGGTGATGGGGGCGGTGAACGCCGGAACCGAGTACGAGATCATCCATGGCGAGACGGACGCCGTGCGCATCACGCGCCTGCCCTATCCGAATGGCGGCAATGTGACGTTGCCGAGCACGCTTGGCGGATTGCCTGTGGCGGAGATCGCGGCGGGAGCGCTCGCGGGAACGAGTGTCACCGGCGTGCGCGTGCCGTCTGGGGTGGTCGTGTCCGGCGCGCTGTTTGAGAACTTGCCGAACGTCTCGAACGTCACGCTCGACGCGGGTTGCGCGTTGACGGGAGCCCTGAGCTGCCGCGGGAGCGCGGCGCTGCAGGAGGTCATCGTCCCCGCTTCGGTGACGGAACTCGCGCCGCATGCGTTCCTCGGCTGCTGGGCGCTCGAGCGCGTGGTGTTCGCGGGCGAGCCGCCGTTCGGAAACAACACCGACGCGACGGCAGAGCTTGCGCTCCTGACGGCGTCGGTGCGTCCCGCTACGCTGCTGCAGATGGCGGACATGATCTGCTACCCGGTCGCCTGCGCGGCGAAGTGGGAGAAATCGCTCCGCAACCTCGGCTACGGCGGGAAATATGGTGCCTACGAGGCCGAGTGGACGGGACTCGATTCGTTGATCGCCGATTCCGGGAACCTGAACAAGGATTCGGGCGGATCGGCGTCGCCCACGGAGCAGCCTGCCGCGCACTACGCCGCGCAGACGGGCGTCGCGAGCGGCACGGCGATGCCCGGCACGGCGGGCTGGGACGCCTTCGGCGTGCCGGACGGCATGACGTGGGACAGGGAAACGGGCACGCTCGTCGGCACGCCGAAGCGGAGCGGCACGTACGACGTGATCCTCGTCTCCGGCAGCGGCGCGGACACGAAGATGATGCGCACGACGGTCGACGTGGCGGGCTACGCCGTGACGACGGGCTACGTGGGCACGGCGTTCAAGGCGTCGGGTGCGCCGTGGAACGCGCTCGCGAGCTACAAGACCGCGCCGAAGGGGCTCAAGTGGAAGAACAAGGTGCTTTCGGGCGTCCCGACGAAGGCCGGCACGACGACCTACAAGACAAAGGACGGTGAGCCGGTGAAGGTCGCGATCCTCGCGCTGCCCGTCGGGGCGAAGGGCACCTTCAACGGCGTGCTCCAGGACGGTGCGGGGAAACAGTACCCGCTGAAAGTCTCCGCCACAGCGGCGGGCAAGCTCACGGCAACGGTGACGAAGGGGACGAAATCCTATTCGCTCTCGGCCGTCAAGTGGAGCAAGGTGACGCTTGAACCCGTCGACGGCGCGACGCACCGCATGTTCGCCGCTACGCTGACGGCGAGTGGGCTGTCGCTCTCGGTCAAAGTAGACGCCGACGCCGCCTGGAACGCCGATGTGCTGACGGCCGTCGGCACGCAGGGCGCGGTCAAGAACCTCACCGGAACGGCGCAGCGCAACGCGTATGCGTCCGACGTCGACGCTCAGGGAGCTGCGGCCGCGCGTGCGGGCACATTCGCGCTGGCGGCAATATCCGACGGAGCGGGCGGATGGACGCTGGCGCCGCCGGAGGAGGGCGTCAAGGGACCGGTGACGCTCACGCTCAAGGCGACGGGGGCGGCGACGCTCACGGGCACGTTGCCGAACAAGGCGAAGGTCAGCGCTTCCTCGACTCTGCACGTGGACACGGAAGGAACCGCCGCCGTGCGGTTCTACGTGAGCGGCAAGTGGATTACATGGCAAACTGCGCTCTAACTAATCTCTCATGTTACCCATTGACTGGCGCGGGCGAATTCTGGTATAATTCAGCCGCTAGGAGGCGCTAGAATGGCAGCGATTAAGATTAGACCGATATCCGACTTGCGTAA
>JAFRNO010000444.1 GCA_017430155.1 Kiritimatiellia bacterium
CAAGCCGTTCAACATCCCGCAGGTGCGCGCCGTGATGCGCGCGGACGCCGGAGCGCTGCGCATGTTGCCCGAAGGCGGCGCGGTGGCGGTGGACGCCGGGGCGACGCTGGAGGTGAACGGCACGGACGAGTCCGTCGCCGCGCTCACGGGCGCGGGCACGCTCGACCTGGCGAGCGGCCGCCTTGCGATCACGTCCACCAACACGTTCGCGGGCACGCTCGCGGGCGACGGCACGCTCGTGCTGCCGTCCGGCGCGGAGCTGACGCTCGGGCAGGATCCGAGCGGCTTCACGGGCTACTTCGAGATGGCGGGCGGCGCGCTCGTGCTGCCGGCGGGCGTCACGTCCGTTCCGGCCACGTTCCGTCCGCTCCCGGTCGATCCGGCGGCCAACGCCTCCTATCCGGGCGACGTGGAGATTCTCGACGGCACGGCGCTCACGGTCTCGGACGCGAACAAGGGTCCGTTCGTCTCGACGCCCCGCAAGGTCGTCGTCTGCGGCGGCGGCACGGTGACGCTGCCGTCGCCGACGACCGTCGGCACGTGGGTGATCGGCCAGGGCGCGGAGGTGGTCGACAACGGCACGGGCGACCTCGCCGACCGCTGGACGGTGACGAACCTTGGGCCGCAGAAGAAGGCGCGCTTCAAGACGGACGGCGGCGCGTTTACCTGTACGGTCATCGGCGCCGGCACGACGGTAATCTTCCGATAGGCAGATTTCAAACAAAGGAGACTTGGAATGAACGGAAAACGAATCGGCGGATTCTGTGTGGCGGCGCTGAGCGTCCTCTCGCTCCCGGCGCAGATTGAGCTCGTCGCGCCCGCGAGCAACGCGGTCGTGCGCCAGCTGCACTCGGTCCAGCGCCAGTTTGCCAAGGCCCCGTGGGCCGACTGCGAAAAGTGCTTCGACGGCGCGAAGAACGCGAAGTGGCTGAGAAGCCGGTCCTCCACCCCCGTGCCCATCAAGCTGCAGTGGAAGGGCGGTGCCAAGGAATACCTGGTGACCGTGCGCCGGCTGCCGGACGGCAAGGTCGCGTTCGCGCAGGTCGTCGCCACGAACTGCGTGGCGGTGGACAGCCTGGACATCGGCACGGAGTGGGAATGGACCGTCGCCGCGAGCAACGAATGTCTCGTCAGCCGCTTCCGGACAGAACCCTACCTGCCGCGTCTCGTGCGCATGACCGGCACGGAAAACTGCCGCGACATCGGCGGACGCCGCGGGCTCAACGGACGCCGCATCCGCCAGGGGCTCGTCTACCGCACCGCGGGGCTGAACTCCAACGCGCCCATTGAATACTACAACCGGGACGAGATCTTCGAGCTGGACAAGAAGGGCGAGCTCGAGAAGATGGGGTCCACCGGCCTCGACCTGCACAAGAAGATCGCGAAGGGCGAGCACATCTCGTCGCACGCCTCGAAATACCGCCTCGTGAAGCGCAAGTGCTTCGCGCCCGGGCGGCGCCGCATCTCCGCCGGCGAAGTGACGCGCATCCTCTCGTTCTACGGCATCCGCAGCGACATCGACCTGCGGAGGGACGACGAGTGCTACGGCATGACGGGTTCCCCGCTCGGGCCGTCCGTCAAGTGGTTCCACATCCCGTACAGTGGCTATTCCGGCGCCTTCACCGACAACGGACGGGCCATCAACAAGAAGGTCTTCGACGTGTTCATGGACGGCAACAACTACCCGATCGTGTTCCACTGCATCGGCGGCGCGGACCGCACGGGCACGGTCGCGATGATCCTGGAGGCGCTGCTGGGCGTTTCCGAGGAGGAGATCTGGCGCGACTACCTCACGACCGGCTTCATGGGCGTGGTCAGCGACCCGCGCCACAAGAAGACGTTCGGCGCGGCGCTGAATTGCCTGAAGGAGTATCCGGGCGAGACCCTGGCCGACAAGGCCGAGGCCTACTTCCTGAAACTCGGCTTCACGAAGGATGACGTCCGCCTCCTCCGCGAACGTTTGCTGGAGCGCTAGACAGTCGGGGCGGGTTTTTGGTATTCTTGTAAAAACATTGAGGAGAGAGTCGATGTTTAGAAAGAAACCAGTCTGGATGACCGTGCTGGCCGCCGCCGTCGCGGCGGCAGAAGGCGCGGGGATCGAGATCGTGTTTGAAGAGTGAGGGGATTGTGGTATACTAACGCCATGCAAACGACGAAGAAGATATGGGCGCTGGCGGTTGCCGCGGCGCTGGCCGCGGGCGTTCAGGCCGCGGGACCCAAGTACGTGTTCATGTTCATCGGCGACGGCATGGGCATGCCGCAGCGGATGGTGGCGGAAGACTACTCGCGCCGGAGCGGGCGCGGCCCGCTTGCGATGAACGCCCTGCCCTACCAGTGCCTCACCCGCACGGCGAGTGCCAACGCGCTGATCACCGACTCCGCGGCGGCGGCCACGGCGATGGCATGCGGCGAGAAGTCCAACAACGGCGCGCTCGGCGTCATGCCCGACGGACGGCGGATCGAGTCCGTCGCCGAGGTCGCGAAGCGCAAGGGCATGAAGGTGGGCATCGTCACCACGGTGACGATCGTGCACGCCACGCCCGCGGCCTTCTACGCGCACCGGAAGAACCGGGGCGAGTCGTACCGCATCGCGCTCGACCTCGTGGCGAGCGGGTTCGACTACTTCGCCGGCGGCGGCGTGTACAACAAGTACGACGACAAGAAGGACTCCCAGTACCGCGGCAACGTGTTCGACCTCGCGCGCGAGGCGGGCTACGCGGTCGTGCGCGAGAAGGGGCCGTTCCTCGCGTTGAAACCCGGCGCGGGGAAGGTGTGGGGCGTCTTCGCCGACGAGGGGCTGGAGTTCGACATCGACGACCACGCGGTCTATCCCACGTTGAAGGAGATGGTCGCCAAGGGCGTGGAGCTCCTGGACGGCCCGCAGGGATTTTTCATGATGGCGGAGGGCGGCAAGGTGGACTATGCCGCGCATGCGAACGACGCGGCGACGACGATCAAGGACGTCATCGCGATGGACGACGCCGTGAAGGTCGCCTGCGCGTTTGCGGAGCGGCATCCGGACGACACGCTCATCCTCGTGACGGGCGACCACGAGACGGGCGGCCTCGCGATGGGGTTCGTGGGAACGGGCTCCAAATTCCACATCCATCTGCTCGAGCGGCAGAAGTGCTCCACCGAGTCCTTCATGAAGCGCATCCACGGAATGCTCGAGAAAGACCCCGACCTGACGTTCGAGTCGGTGAAGCCGCTCGTCACGGAGAACTTCGGATTGATCTTCGACGCCTCCGCCGCGAAGACCGCGGACGACAGGCTTCTCGTCCTGTCGAAGGCCGAGATCAAGGAACTGGCCGACGCCTTCGCGGCCGACGTCGCCTTCGTGAAGACTCGCCAGCAGGAGACGCGCAAGCACGACGTGCGGCGGCGCCAGAAGTTCGCCGCCACGGCGAAGCGCCTGCTCGGCAACCACACGGGCGTCGGCTGGAGCTCCGGCTCGCACACGGCCATGCCGACTATGACGAACGCGCGCGGTTGCGGGGCCGAGAGGTTCATCGGCCTGTTGGAGAACTACGACGTCGGCCGCCGCCTCAAGGAATTGCTCCGTTGAGGAAGCGCGACGTCATCCCCCTTGCGGTCCTTGCGTTGGCCTGCGCGGCGCTCTGGTACGTGCCGGGGCCGCGTCCCGCCGCGTCGGACGCCGACGACGGGGCGCACGTCCGCGCGCGCGTGACGGAGGTGGACAACTCCCGCGTCACGAAGACCGGCTTGCTCGACTACGGCACGCAGCAGCTCAGCGTCGAGGTCCTGGAGGGCTCCGCGAAAGGACGCACCTTCACCGCGTACAACGAAATCCGCGCGCAGCTCGACCTCGACAAGCAGTTCGTCCCCGGCGACGTGGCCGTGGTGGCGATGCCGGAGTCCGCCCTCGCGGACGGCGACGAGCCGGTCATCGCGCGCGACCACTGGCGCAACGGCTGGTCGCTTGCGCTGTTCGTCGGATTCTGCGCGCTCCTCTGCGCGTTCGGCGGGTGGACGGGCCTGAAGGCCATCTTCAGCTTCGCCTTCAGCTGCCTCGTGGTGTGGAAGGGCGTGATCCCGCTCGCGCTGCGGGGCTGGCCCGCGAGCTGGACCGCCTTTGCGGCCGTGGCGCTCCTGACGGGCGCGATCATGTACCTCGTGGCGGGACCCACGCGCAAGGCGCTCGCGGCCTTTCTCGGCTCCATGCTGGGCATTGCGACGGGGCTCGCGCTCGCCTACCTGTTCGGGTGGCTCATGCACGTCAACGGCGCCACGCTCCCCTTTGCGCAGGCGCTGCTCTACTCGGGGTACGAGTCGCTCGACCTCCAGGACATCTTCATCGGCGCGATGGTGCTGGCCGCCTCGGGCGCGGTGATGGACCTCGCGATGGACATCGCGAGTGGCATCGACGAGGTGGCGCTGCGCCGTCCCGAGCTGCCCGCGCGCGAACTCTTCCTCTCCGGCATTCGGATCGGCCGGAGCGTGGTGGGCACGATGACGACCACGCTGCTGCTTGCCTATTCGGGCGGCTACCTCACGCTTCTCATGGTGTTTGCCGCGCAGGGGACGCATCCGCGCGATTTCCTTAACTCGCCGCTCGTCTCGGCGGAGATCGTGAAGACGCTCATCGGCAGCTTCGCGCTAGTCCTCGTGGCGCCGTTCACGGCGGCCGTCGGTGCGCGAATTCTCCGAAGGCGCTAATTCCGCTTTGCGCGCGCGCGGATTCGTGGTATCATATAGGCCCACACCCGAAAGGATATTTGATGAAAAGACTCTTCCTAGTTTGTCCCCTCGTGGTCCTAGCGGCCTGCATCGCGGGATGCGGAAAGGATCCCGCGGCCGAAACGGCGGCGCCCGCCGCGACGGACAGGGGACCGGATTTCGACACGCTCATGCGCACGGCAGTCGCCGGCGTCGCCCAGAAGGACGCCGCCGCGGCGACGGCGTCCGCCGCGAAGGCGCTGGAGCTCCAGCCTGAGTCGGCCGAGGCCCACCTGCTGGCCGGCCAGGCCGCCTGCCTGCGGCAGGACTACGACGAGGCGCGTGCGCAGTTCTCCTCCGTCGTCAAGGCGAAGACCTTGCCCAACGTGCTCCGGGCGAAGGCGTACGTGGGGCTGGGCACGGTCGATTACGTCCAGCACGAAGCGGACGCGGCGCGCATCTCGTTCCTCCAGGCCCGTCGGCTCGACAACAGCAACGAGGCCGCCTGGTACTACCTCGGGATGATCTACCGCGACATCTTCCATTTCGAGGAGGCGGCCCAGGAGCATTTCCAGATGTTCGTCGGCCTGTCGTCGAAGTCGGACAATCCCCTCACGAAGAAGGTCAAGGAGGAGATTCTCCCCGAACTCTACAGCAATGCCGCCGCGCGGGCGAAAGCCCGCACCGGCAATGCGGGCAAGGCCGCCGCGCTGATCCAGGAGGCCCAGACGCAGCGGGACAAGAACCGGCTGACGGAGGCGGTTAAGAAGTACGCCGAGGCCCGCAAGGCCGATCCGCAGTCGGACGTCGCCGCGCTGGGCTACGCGCAGCTCGTGACGTCCACGGACAAGACGGCCGAGGGCGCGCGGAAGGCCATCCAGGCCTACCATGACGTCATCGCCTTGAAACCGGGCGGGCTGGACTACTACTTGAAGGCGGCGCAGCTCGCGCGCGCGTTCGATTTCAAGATCCAGGCGGTGGAGATCATGAATCGCGCCATCGCCCACCATCCCCAGAACCCGAAGGTCCTCGACCAGCTGATCGCCGCCTTGCTGAAGACGGGCAACGACAAGTTGGCGAAGGCCTGGGGCGAATACCGGAAAGACCTAGGAGGCCGGTGACGGAGTTCTCGATCATCGACCTGGTCCTGCTGGGCGGAGTCGCCCTGCTCGTGGGCATCGGGCTCTACAGGGGACTGTCGGGGGAGCTCGCCTCCTTCGCCGCGTTCGTCGCCGCCCTGGCGGCGGGCGCCTGCCTCTACGGCGTTGCGCAAATACTCGTGCGCGCATGCGGGTTCAACAAGGGCGACGTGGCCGAAATCGTGGCGGCGGGCGTCGCCGACTTCGTCCTCGGGCTGATCGTGTTCGGCCTCGTGAGGTGGCTGGTCAACAAGTTCGTGTCGTTCCTCGTGCCGCAGCCGACGAACGCGCTGCTGGGCGCGCTGAGCGGCCTCGTCAAGAGCGTGGCCGCCTGTTTCCTTCTGTCGGGGATCGGCTTCATGCGCCCGGGCACGTACGTCCAGGGGTGGCTGGCCCAGCGGTCGCTGATCATCCACACGTTCGCCGAATGGGCCGATTCGTATTCCGCCAACCGTTCCGAGGCGAGCCCGGGGACGGAGGGATGAGCGATCTCCCGGATACCGAATTGATGGCGCGGACGGCGAAGGGCGATGAAGGCGCGTTTGCCGAACTGGTCGAACGATATCAGGACGTTCTGCTGAACTTTTTCCTCCGCAAGGGCGTTTCATACTCTGACGGGCAGGATCTCGCCCAGCGAACGCTGCTGCGGCTTTGGCGTTACCGGGACCGGTACGCCCCCACGGCGAAGCTGACGACGTTCCTGTTCCTCCTCGCGGGACAGGTCTCCATCGACTTCTTCCGCGCCGAAGGCCATCGACACGGCCTGGAGGAGGAGCTGGAGCGCCAGGCGGAGGTCGAGGCGACCGCGGGCACGATGTCGACCGCCGGCGAGGCGGCGGCGCCGTGCCGGCCGGCCGATCCGGGAGATGACGGGTCGGGCGAGCGCGTGCGCCGCGCCGTGGCGTCCCTGCCGCCCGCGATGCGCGACGTCGTGGAACTCGGGGTCTTCCAGGACCTTCCGTACGCGGACGTCGCGGCGATCCTGGGCATCCCCGAGGGGACCGTCAAGTCGCGGATGTTCAACGCATTGAGGAAACTGAAGGAGCTGATGAATGAACGCAGATCTTGAGAGAGATCTCCTGGAGGCCGGCGACGGTCTCGGGGATGTCGTGGCTGCGCTCCGTCGCGCGCCGCAGGCGCATGTCGCGCCGGGCTTTGCCGCACGCGTGCGCTCGCACCTGCCGCATAAAGGCGGGTTCGTCCGCGTCCGCTCCCGGTGGCTCTCGCCGTCCGTGCTGCTCGCGGTGGCCGCCTCGCTCGTGTGCGCGTTCGTGTTCGTGGTGTTCCTCGTCAACCAGCCCGCGACGTCGCTCCCTGTCGTGCGCCTGGCCTCCTGCCAGAGGACGGACGGCTCGTTCTCGTCCTCCTCGGCCGCGCCCTACGTGCAGGCATTTGCCGTGACGGTCCTGGCGAAGGACCCGTCGGCCAATCGCGCGGCACTCGACCGGGCCGTGGACACGCTCGTGCGCTCGCAGGACGCCGACGGAGGCTGGGGAAACGCCGCGCTCAGCGCGCGGAACG
>JAFRNO010000445.1 GCA_017430155.1 Kiritimatiellia bacterium
GACCTTGTCGTAGGCGATCTCGAAGGTCGTGTCGTTGCAGACGAAGAGCGGCTTTCGCCCGAAGCGAAGCACCTCTTCCGCACAGCGTTCCAGCAGATGCTCTTCCATGCGGAAGCGTCCGCATCCGAACTTGAACGCAACATCTTGCCCGACGGGGAATGAATAGTCTTTCATGGTCATTTCCGTTCCGTAATGTCAATGAATGCGCCGTCTTTGTACTCGTAGAACGAGAGGCTGGCGCCGATGCCTTTCTTCGACGGGTTGTCACGACGAGGCGGACTGGAAGTCGTGACTTTGAAGAAGCGGAGCTTGTCGCCGCGCAGGCGCGCGGGCAGCAGGTCGAGTCCGTTCGACGCCGTGAAGCCGCTGACCTTCTGGAGGATGTTCCAGTCCGTGTCCGTCACCACCACGGCCGGTGCCCCCTTCACGGCGTAGAACGCGATGAAGAGCCGTTTGCCGTCCGTCGCGATGTCCTGCACGCCGAAGCTGGTGAGGTGTCCGTAGTTGAAGTTGCGCTTCTCCTCCAGCGGAAGGAGCGTCTTCGCGTCGAAGCGGCACACCCAGTTGTCGGGATGCGGCTGGGGCGGATTCGCGAAGTTCGACCCGAGGCCCACGTAGAACACGCCGTCGATGTACGCGATGCCGTCCGCCGGACGCGGGAAGCCGGGCGACTCGCGCACGAACGAAAGGTCCGTCCCGTCAAACACCTGGATGCGTCCGCGGTTCTCGCAGTTGTAGAGGCACACGGACGTGTAGACCTTCCCGTCGTGGAAGCAGATGTCGCCCGTATGATTCGTGACCGCGACCTTTGCGAGCAGCTTGCCGTCCCAGCCGAACTTGTAGAGCGCCGTCCTCTGCGTGAGGTAGACGGCGTCGTCCGAGCAGCACGCGCCCTGCACGTGGCTCGCGCCCGGATCGAACACGTCCTCAAACACGACGGCCGGAATCTTCTCCGGCACCGCCGCGTGCGCCGCAACGGCCAGGCCTGCCCAGACGGCAATCTCGATTAAGCCTCTCTTCATTTCCATATTTCTCCTGTTCTCAATAGAGCAGTCCGAACATCCACAGCGGAATCTTCTTGCCGATGCCGATTTCCGTGTCGTCGTTGGCGACATAGCTGTTTGGAACATCCTTGATTTGCTTGAACCCCTTTCCGGCGCCGCCCACTTCAAACACGTATTTTCCGTCAACGAGGAAATCCCCCGTGCCGGAATATGAAACGCCATGATCTTTCGACAGCTGGTTCAGGAAGAACGTCTCGCGGGCCGTGCCCTTGTCGATCCGCGGGACGAGGGCGTACATCAGGTTCGTGTTCTCGCAATAGATCTTCTCTGGCTTGGAGAGGTTCTTCAACGTCGCTCCGTCACCCTGAAGAAGCGCAAGAAGTCCGCTACGGGAAAGCGCCTCGAGTATCTTGATGCCGGTATTCCGGTCTGTATCCAACTCGCGGTAGAGCCGTGCCATGTTCGGCTGCTGCGGAACGCTCGCCGCCAGCACGGCCAGCATCCGCTTGGCCCGTCGTACCGTCGAAACGGACACGTCCGCCACGGCGGGCCAGTCTGTTTCAAGCGCCTTGTTCACGGCTTCCATGATGCGCGAATGGTAAAGCGCATGGACTTCCTTGTAGAACGGATAGTAGCCCTCGCGCAGGTAGCGTTCGAACAACGGGAGGATCTTGACCTTGCCGACAATGTCGGCGGCGATCTTGCGGTGGCCAGACAGCAACTTGCCGAAATCTACCGGAGGAATGTCCAAGACTCCCTCAAACGCCAGGAACTCGCGGAACGAAAGTCCTTTCATCGCGTATGTGGCCAAGCGTCGCGACAGGTCGCCCTTGCCCTTGCCAAGCTTGAGAAGAGAAGATCCGGAATAGACGATGTTCAGAGACGGGAACTGGTCGTACAAGTTCTTGACAAGCGTCTGCCAGTTCTCGACCTGATGGACTTCATCCATGAAAAGATGGGTGTACCCGTGCGAGTCGAACCACGCCACGGCATCCTTCACGCGATGGTTCGAGAACCACAGGTCGTCAAGGCTGACATAGACCGCACGCCCGGCAAGGCCGAACGTCTCCTTGATTCTCTGCCGCATCAGGGTCGATTTCCCCGTGCCGCGCGCACCCTCAATGCAGACAAGACGGTCCCGCCAGTCGATCTGGGCGGCCAGATAGCGATGAAAGCCAGTCGTCGTAGCCTCGACCATCCGATCCGAGGTCGCCAGCAGTTCCTGTATGTCGTCTGTTGTCATGTCATATCCTCCACGTTATTCAGATGATCAGAATCGGCCCAAATCAAGTAATTCAAATAACTACTTTTCGGCCAAATCTGATTATCCTAATAATGCCTACGGACATGATACCAAAAAGGGAAATCGTATGCAATGGCAGAATCTGCCCGTTACCACTTCAATGTCGGTGGACAGAGGAGGCGGTAACCGTATCCCCCAGTAGGTGGCTGAGGGTTGACCTTGGCGGAACGGCATGAATCAGGCCCACCCCCATTATTGCCGCCACGTCCGACACGCCGGTTCTGATCAAGCGACCCATCTTCCGGTCCGACGGGCTCCACAACAGGATCTGACGAGATGCCCCCCGTCCAGTCAAGGCACCATTCCCAACCATTGCCATATAGATCATAGAGTCCAAACGGATTGGGCAGTTTAACTCCAACGCAACGCTGCTGGCCGTTATAATTCTCCTTACACCAAGCATAATTAGCAAGCTTGTTGGTTTCCGTGCCAAAGAAGAAAATGGTACTCGTGCCAGCGCGGCAGGCAAACTCCCACTGCGCGGATGTCGGCAAATCTAGGTCTAACCCAGTTAGATCGCGCCATTTTTTCAGATGGCTCATGTCACCTACGGCATGACCCGTTGAGGGCCAGTTCACACTTGCGCCTCGCAGATTTTCGTATGACTCTCCGTAAAGTTGTGAATACTCGTTTTCATAGACGGTTGTTCCTGATGGCCGACTCCCTATTACGCGTTGATGTTGCGCCAACGTCACGGGGAACACACCAAGAAAATAGTCGTTCGTCATCGTGACGAGGTGTTGAATCTCACGAGTAGCGACACGTCCTTTTTCGCTTTCAGGCGACCCCATCGTCCATACGTTGCCGCTCGCGGGGATGCGGCGCATGACCAGCTTTCTGGATCGGTATATATCGTTCGTGAGACCTCCGGCGGGCAGGGCGTTCGTGCTGACGTAGTAGCGCACGGGCGCGTTCGTGGCGGTGAGGTCGACCACCATGTAGTCGGGCGGGATCGTCACGTCCCACGCGCGCACTTCCACAGACACCTCGTTGTTCGTGAACACGTGGTCCGGCCACGAGGCGCGCGGATGCCACACGATCAGATGGTCGCCGGGCACGACGCGCCTGTTCACGTCGCCGTCGATGTTCGCGAAGTTCTCCGCGCCGATGGAGACGCCGTTCGTCAGCACGTCCACCGTCACGACGGCGTCGGTCTCCTCCAGCGTGTAGCCGATGGTGACGAGCCGAGTGGTCGTATTCTGTGAGAACGTCACGGAGTCCGCCTTGATGACGGGCGTGGCGGCGACGAGCGCCGAGGCGGCGAACGCCGCGAGCAGGGAGAGGTAGGTCTTGGTTTTCATTATCATGTCCTTTCAATTTTTCATCGTAAGATGATCATGCTGCCGGCGGCGTCCGAGCGCATGTTGTACCCATCGCTTCGGACGGCCGAGGGGATGCGGGAATCAAACTCGCCGACGAAGTCCCCCCGGCACGCGGCAGGAACGATCGAGTTGAATTCGGTGGTGATCGTGCCGGACCGAGCCGCGACGAATGTGCGGTTCGTCGCACCGGTGAACTGCCAGTCCACGGCATCGGCGGTACGCGGCAGGCCGATGGCCAGCGCAGCGCCAATCACGATATAAAAGGTTTGCCGCATGGTATGCTCCTTTGTCAGTTTGCAAAGAAATTATAGCATACTGTCGGCACAAGAATTTTCAAGAATCAATCATACTGTTTTTTGCAATTCCAATATGCCGAGCCCTTTGATATACTTCCCCTGCCATGAAGAGGGATAACGACAGCAAGGCGTTCTTCCACTTGACGGACGGGCGTCCGCCAAGCGACGACCATCCCCTTGGACGGCTCGGCACCACAAAGGAGCGAAAGACCATTTCGCTCGCCGACGACGGCCTGCCGTTTGTCGCGGGCATCGGCCACACGCGCTACGAGGTCGCGCACGCCGCCTTGCCCGAGCACGTGCATGTCGGCCGCATCGAGCTGCACTACTGCCTGTGCGGTTCCATCGACTTCGAGATCGAAGACCGCCGCCACACGCTTCTGCCGGGCGAGGTGTGCCTCACCCAGCCAGACATGCGGCACCACCTCGTCTCCAACGCCAAGGGACACCAGCACTACTGGCTCCTGTTGGATATCCCCTCGGCCCGGAATGCCGCGCGGGCGTTCGGGCTTCCTCCCGCAGAGGCGCTGGAGCTACGCCGCCGCCTCACGTCGATTCGCCGACCCGTGTTTCGCGTTGACGACCAGATGAAGCAGCTGTTCCACGAGCTTTTCGAGACGCTGGGCAAGCTGCCGCATGGCACCTACCGCACGCTTGTTCTGCGGACGCTTCTCCTGCGCCTTCTCGCGACACTCGTGCAGGATGCCGCCCGGCAGGCGAACTGTCCCGCAGCCCCGTCTCCGCTTGTGCAACTCGTTGCCGACATCCACGCCCATCCAGAGGCCCGCCGTACCATTGAGGGCATGGCGCGCGCCGTCGGCAAGTGCGAAAGTCTCTTCTCCTCGGAATTCAAGCACCTGACAGGTTTCCCCCCGGCCGCGTTCATCGCCCACTGCCGCATCCAGAAGGCCCGCGAGCTGCTTGAAAAAGGCGACATGTCTATCGCCGCCATCGCGCGCACGCTCGGCTATTCGTCGGCCGCGCACTTCTCGTCGCAGTTCCGCCTGTTCTGCGGCATGTCGCCGAGGACCTGCCGCCGCGCCGCACGCAACGGCTAGTTGTGGTATACTAATGCCGTCACGAAGAAATGCAAGGAGGCACCTAAATGAAAAGAAGAGCGTTTATTCGCGTTCTGCTGGCGTGTGCGCTGGCAGGTACGGTCTTCGCCGCACAGGCCGCCCGGCCCGTGCCGAAGGCCGTCACGGAGGACTATGACTGGCGCGACGGCAAGACGCTGGCGCTGGAGGGACGCGGATTCCCGCAGACGACGCTCTACTCGCGTCTCCCCGAGAAATGGAAAGACGTGGTGCCGAAGTCGGTGTGGAACCTGTCGCACACGTCAATCGACATCAACGCGCGGTTCGTGACGGATTCCGACGAGGTGGTCGTCCGCTGGGAGGTCCCGACGGGGTACCGTCCCCATCCGCAGATCACCCTCAACGGCACGCAGGGCGTCGACGTGTACAAGCGCCGGACGGACGGCACATGGGAACATACGCTGGCGGGCAGTCCGAACATCGAGACGGGCGTCGGCGAGCTGCGCGTGCCCTGGACGCCCGGCGACGAATGCCTCGTGTACCTGCCGATGCGCGTGAGCCCGCTTTCGTTCTCGGTCGGCGTGAAGAAAGGGAAGAGCTTCAACCCCGCCCGTCCCCACCGCCTCGCGAAGCCGGTCGTGCACTACGGCACGTCCATCGTGCACGGCGGGCGCGCCGACCGGGCCGGCCTGACGTTCACGTCGATCATGGCACGGGAGCTCGACGTCGAGCTCATCAACCTCGGGTTCCCGGGCAACGGGCGGATGGAACTGGCGCTCGCGGACGTCCTCGCGGAGATCGACGCCGCGCTCTACATCGTCGACTGCGAGTGGAACATGAACCCGAAGATGGTGGAGGAGCGCTACGAGCCCTTCGTGCGCAAGCTGAAATAACTGCGCCCCGAAACGCCGATCCTGCTCTGCGGCGGCTGCACGGAGAAGGCCGTGCCGCGTCAGCAGGAGGTCATCTCCCGAAAAGTCTTCGACAAGCTCAAGGCCGAAGATCCCGCGAAGTGGGCGAACCTCCGCTTCCTTTCCGGCGTGGACCAGCTTCCCAACAATTCCGACTGCACCACCGACCACTGCCATCCGAACGTCTACGGCTTCATGTACATGGCGCCGGTCTACGCAAAGGCGGTGCGTGAGATCCTGGGACTCTCGCGCTAGGCAACGGGGAATCTCTTCTCCAGCCAGGCGCGCAGCCACGTAAAATCGTCGTCCGTCGTGTCCGGACCGTCATTGAAGCAAACGAGCTTGGGGCGGAACCGCGCAAACAGCTCGGGGGCCTCGCGCCAGCGTCCGGACACGACCTGCAACGAATCCGCCCACCTCGGCAGCAGGCGGCGCCACCAGGCGGACGCGTAGTTCGTGTTGAACGTCGCACGGCGGAAGTGTCCGTGCCCGACGGCTAACGCATAGCCTGCGTAGAGTACCCGGTGGGCGATGTCGTGGTTGCGGAACGGATAGCGCAGCATCGGCTCGATCTCGGCGCGAAAGCACTCGTAGCAGGCAAGCATGTCATCGCGCAGGTAGGCGTCCACGTTATGGTGCGGCAGGCGGCCGATCATGGAGCGCGGCCCCGGACGCATGCCGAAGCGCGCGCGCAGGAGCCTGTCGGAGACGTCCTGCCCGCTGCGGTACGTCTGCTCCACGTCGCTTGCGTTGTTCTTCCGTCGCATCCCGAAGCGGAACACCGGATAACCATCGGCGGCGAAGAAGAAAGACGGCGCGACTGCGTCCCAGAACAGCGTGTCGTCATTTGCGTAGAGGAAGCGCGGCGCGAGGCCTGGAATGCGGGCGAGATGGTGTTCGAACACGTCAGCGCAGAACGTGGGCAGGCACTCGGGCGGCATAATCTCGGAATGCCGTACGACGCGGACATTGCCGTTCTTCAGCTCAGGCCAGTCGGGCACGGTCTGGTCGTCGTCCATCAGGACGAACACCGTCCTAATCCATGGCGCGTGCTTCGCCGCACTCCTGACCGAGTAGCGCAGCATGTCGCCGCCACGGAACCGGAATGCGCCGTTCTCCACACGGGAAGCGGCCACGCCGTGGCGTTCCGCCACCGCCAGACGCTTTTCGCGCCACTTCTCGTCCGTGTCGTCGCACCAGGCATACACCAGGTCTACCGGGTCTGTCATGCAGCACCTCCGTCCAGCCACTTCTCGATCACGTCCACGGCGCGACCGGAAGACTTCCCGTCCTCCATGCAGCCCTTGTCCGAAAGGAACGCAGCGGATTCTCGCGAGAAACGCTCGGCGTCGAACGCCTCGATGTTCGCGCACAGCCCGGCGTTCGTCTCCGCGACCGGAAACGGAGTCGCCTCTAGCGGATAGTAGAAGCCGCGCTCGCCGTCGTACTGCGCCTTGTCCGGCGCGAAGATGAATCCGGGCCTGCCGCCGAGGAGATAGTCGTATATCCAGCTCGAATAGTCGGTGATGCCGGCGTCTGCCGCGACGAGGAGCTCCTGGATGTCGGCAAAGTCCGTTGCGTCAAGCACTCCCTGCGGAAAGGAGACCAACCCCTCTGCGCGCGCACGCGCATCCAGTGGATGCAGGCGCATCGCGATCGCCCACTTGCCGCAGAAGCGCCTTTCGAGCGAAGCCCTCCACGCGGCGAAATCGTATGCGCACGAGCCGGCGGAAAACGCGTTTTCGCGGAACGTCGGCGCGAAGAGCGCAAGCCTCGCATCTTCCTCCACGCCCAGTGCGGCAAAGACCCTGCGGCGAATCTCCGCCTTCTCGTCGCCGGACAGGAAAAACACGTCGTTGCGCGGATGTCCCGTGCGAAGGCGCGGCGCGGCGGCGAGGTGGCACGAGGAGAAGACGTCGTCGTCGAAGTCGCTGTTGGAAAGGAGCGCGTCCATGGCTGCGGCCGCGGCCCTCGACCGGTCCGACGCACCGGCCCCGGAGTCAAGGCGCTTGATGCCGAGCGAGCCATGCCATGTGTTCATCACGAACTGCCCGCGGCGCTTCGACGGGTTTCCGCGCGCGGCAAGTTCATGCGCGTTCTCGACAAGGACATGCGCCGTGGCGAGCTCGCGGTACGCGGCCCACGTCCAGCGCCGCACGGCGCGCCCGGTGTCGGGCCGGCCGCCACAACCACGGCATGCCGCGTCGGAAAGAAGCCACACGATGTCCACGTCGGGACGACGCCGCGCGAGTTCGCGCGCCACGTACTTCGGATTGCACGCGCACGCCCAAGACGACGTCACGAAAAGGACCTTGGCCCGCTCGACCGGAAGACGGGACGCGCGCATCCCGCGGACCGCCGACGCGAACCGCGACTGCCACAGCCTGCGGCGCAGCTTCTCGCCAAGCTGTCCGTTGCCAAAGGAGTGGACGAACCGGAGCCAGAATGCGCGAATGCCGTATCGGGTCATGCCCCCTCCTTCTCGAACGACGACGGGACGGGGAAAAGCGACGAGAGCGTCTTGCGCAGCCAATCGCGGTCTTCGGCCGAAGACCGCTCGGTGTCGTTGAAGCAGAAGAGACCGGGACGCCATTTCCGGAGCATCGCCGGGCCGTCGCGCCAGCCTTCTCCGAAGAACTGGAGCGAGTCGGCGTAGCCCGGGCGGAGCAGCCGCTTCCACCAGGGACGCCTCTCCTTGACGCGAAAGACCGCCAGGCGGAAGTGCCCGTGCCCGCGCGCGATCGCGTCGTAGGCGTAGAGGACGCGCTGGACATGCTCCGGCCGGCGGAACGGATAGTCGTACATCGGCGCGATTGCGCGCGCGTACCTTTCGTACGCATCCAGGACGTCGCTCTTCGCGTAGGCGTCGACGTTGTGGTGCGGATAGCGGACAAACGCCCTTTCGAGGTCATGCGCGCAGTGTCCTCCAAATGCCTCACGCACGAGACCGGCAGCATTTTCGATCATCCGGACGTATGTCGGATAGACCGCCGCGCCGGACGGCTTGCGCTCGCCGGCGAAGCGAAAGAACGGATATCCGTCACGGGCGTAGAAGAAGCCGGGCGAAAGCGGGCGAGCGAAGAACGTGTCGTCGTTGGAAAGCAGGTAGCGCTCCGACAGGCCGGGAATGAAAGCCAGGCGGTGTTCGATGGCGTCGGAGCAGAAACAGGGCTTCGACGGATCGGGAAGTATCTCGCCAAGCCGCACAATCTGCAACTTCCGGTGGTCGAGCCGCAACCACTTCGGAGGGGTTGCGTCGTCGGCGATCACAAGGAACACACGGCGCACCCACGGCACGCACCGCTCGGCTGAACGGAGGGAGTATCGCAGCTCGTCGTTCGCGGCATAGCGGCACGCGGCGTTCGCCGCAGGGTCCGGCACAAGGTCGAAGGCCTCCATCGTGGCCAGGCGGCGTGCGTTCCAGACAGGATCGGCGGAATCGCACCACGTGTAGACGAGGTCTATCCCTTCCATCCGCGCAGTCCTTTCAAGTAGGCGTTCGTCCGGCGAATCGCGGCCTTGCGCCCGCACAGCTCGCGGTTGCGCGCAGTGACGTCCGCGAGGTTCCTTCCGACGTCCTTGCCGATGGCAAGCTTCACGCCCATCTTCGCGAAGGCGAACAACGTCCCGCACCAGCGCCGCAACAGCGTGCACGCCTCGCGAAGCCGCACCGCCTTGATCGCGCGCCTGCGGGCGGCGATGCGCGCGGCGTCGACCGCGACGGGACGCTCCAGCGCGGTCTTCAGCGTCTCCGCAAGCACGCGGCGCATGTCTTCAATCCTCGCGCGGACGTTTCCGTAGTCGATCGGGCGGCAAAGTTCGCCCGCGGACGGCATGGCCTCGGAGCTCTCGAAGATGCGGTCTTCGAGCCCAAGCGCACGGAGCAAGTCGCGCAGCCGCGCCGACTTCGCGGAGGCGGACACCAGCGCGGCAAACGGCCGCTCGAAGATCAGCGCGAAACAGACCGCGTGGAAAGAGTCGGTCACGACGAGCGACGCCCGTGAAACGGCAGAGATCCACTCCTCGACAGACGTGTCGGCCGCGTCCAGCCATCGCAGTCTGGGGCCGACCTCCGCCGCTTGCCTTCCGAAATACGCGGCAAGTCCCCTC
>JAFRNO010000446.1 GCA_017430155.1 Kiritimatiellia bacterium
GATTGCCGGCGGCATCCGCATCCGGCAGCGTCACGTCGATGCCCTGGCCGCCGGTGATGGCCATCTCGGCGAGCGTCACGGCGAGGCCGCCGTCGGAGCGGTCGTGGTAGGCGAGCGCGAGTCCGCCCTTCACGACCTTCTGCATCGCGTTGAAGAACGCCTTCAGGGTTTTCGCGTCCGCATCCGCGTTTTCGTTGCCGAGCTGGTTGTACACCTGCGCGAGGCAGCTGCCGCCGAGGCGGTTCGCGCCCTTGCCGAGGTCAACAAAGACAAGGTGGCTCGTGGCGCCCTTCTTCAGATCGGGCGTGAGCGTGCGCTGGACGTTCTCGACGGGCGAGAAGCTGGAGACGACGAGCGAGAGCGGCGCCACCTGGCGGTGGGACTTACCCTTCGAGTCGGTCCAGGTGGTGTGCATGGAGCAGCTGTCCTTGCCGACGGGGATCGAGATGCCGAGCGCGGGGCAGAAATCGAGGCCCACGGCCTTCACGGTGTCGAAGAGGTTCGCGTCCTCGCCCGGCTCGCCGCACGGCGCCATCCAGTTCGCGGAGAGGCGCACGTTGCGGATGTCGCCGCAGTCCGCCGCCGCGAGGTTCGTGAGCGCTTCGGCGATCGCGAGGCGGCCGGAGGCCGGCGCGTCGATGAGCGCCACGGGCGTGCGCTCGCCCGTCGCCATGGCCTGGCCGTTGAGCGTCTTGTAGCCCATCATCGTCACCGCGCAGTCTGCCGCGGGCAGCTGGTAGGGGCCGACCATCTGGTCGCGCGCCACGAGGCCCGTCACGGAACGGTCCGTGATCGTCACGAGGAACGTCTTGTCGGCGATCGTCGGCAGGTGGAGCAGACGGAAGAACGCATCCTGCGGCTTCACCCCGGCGAGCTTCAGCTTCTCGTGCGCGCGCGCCACGTGCGTGACGTCGCGCACCATGCGCGGAGGCTTGCCGAGCAGGACCTTGATGTCCATGTCGATCGGACGGTCGTGGAAGTATTCGTCCTCGAGGATGAGCCGTCCGTCGCCCGTCGCCTCGCCGATGAATGCCACGGGGCAGCGTTCGCGGGCGCAGAGCCCCTCGAACCACGCGCGCGCGTCGCGCCGCAGCGCGAGCACGTAGCGCTCCTGGGCCTCGCAGCACCAGATCTCCATCGGGTTCATGGAGGGTTCCTCATTGTGGACCGTGCGGAGCGAGAACTTGCCGCCCGTCGCCTCCACGAGCTCGGGGCAGCCGTTGGAAAGGCCGCCCGCGCCGATGTCGTGGATGGAGAGCACGGGGTTCTTCCGGCCCATCGCCGCGCAGGCGTTGATCACGCCCTGGCAGCGGCGCTGCATCTCCGCGTTGCCGCGCTGGACGCTGTTGAAGTCGAGCGCCTCGTCGTTCGTGCCGGTCATCATGGACGACGCCGCGCCGCCGCCGAGGCCGATGCGCATGGCGGGTCCGCCGATCTGCACGATGTACGCGCCGGTCTTGACCGGCTTCTTCTCCACCTGGTCGCGGATGATCACGCCGTGTCCGCCCGCGAGCATGATGGGCTTGTGGTAGCCGCGGTAGATGCCCGCCGCCTCGCCTTCGTACGTGCGGAAGAAACCGGTCAGCTGCGGACGCCCGAACTCGTTGCCGAACGCCGCGCCGCCGATCGGACCCTCGGTCATGATCGCGAGCGGCGTGGCGAGACGCTTCGGGAACTCGGCGTACTCGCGCTCCCACGGCTGCGGAAAGCCCGGGATGTGCAGGTCGCTCACCATGAAGCCGCAGATGCCGGCGTTGGAACGCGAGCCGCTGCCGGTCGCCGCCTCGTCGCGGATTTCGCCGCCCACGCCCGTCGCCGCGCCGGGATAAGGGGAAATCGCCGTCGGGTGGTTGTGAGTCTCGACCTTCATCAGCTGGTCGAGCTGTACCTTCTTGAAGCGGTAGTCGTGGTCCTCCGTCGGTACGAACATCTCCGTGGCGAAACCCTCCACCACGGAGGAGTTGTCCTTGTAGGCGACGAGCGTGCCCTTCCCGTTCCTCTTGTGGGTGTTCTTAATCATCCCGAAGAGGGAATCCTTCTGTTTCTTCCCGTCGATGATGAACTGGGCGCCGAAGATCTTGTGGCGGCAGTGCTCGGAGTTCACCTGGCCGAACATCACGAGCTCCGTGTCCGTGGGATTGCGCCCGGCGGCGGTGAAGGATTCGGCCAAGTACTGCATCTCGGGCTCGCTGATCGCGAGGCCGAGGGAGACGTTCGCCTCGCGGATTGCCTCCACGCCGCGTCCGAGCACGTCGAACGTGACGCCCGGCTTCGGCGGCGGACAGTCGAAGAGGTCGCCGAGGTCCGTGTACACGCCCTCGGTCATGCGGTCGTAGAGCGCGCCGAGTGCAGCCGGCGGCACCGCAGGCGATACATTGAAGCGGATGCCGCGCTCGACGCGCGCGATGCCCTTCAGGCCGCAGTTGCGGAAGATGTCAGTCGCCTTCGAAGACCACGGAGAGATCGTGCCCTTGCGCGGCGTTACGTAGAACGATCCCTTCGAGAGAGGCTGCGCCGCACTCGTCTTGCCGTCCGCATTGAGGAGCAGCGCCGCGCGGGCGAGCGTTTCGGCGTCGGGGCCGTCGCCTTCGGGTTCGATCGCGTACACCCAGCGGGCTTCAATCCGGGCGTCTTTGAGCGCCGGGTCGGCGGCGACGAGGGCGGCGCGCAGGGCGTCGAGGCGGAACGGCGAGTACGCCGCGGATCCCATCATCAAAATCGGTTTCATGTTTTCGTGCCTTTTTTGGAAATCGGATGGATAGTATACCATAAAAACTCACAGAAAGCGGCCGGTGAGGGAGGCGGGGTTGGCGCGGATGGCGGAGGGCGGCCCCTCCGCCACGAGCGTACCGCCCGCGTCGCCGCCGCCAGGACCGAGGTCGATGATCCAGTCCGCGCAGCGCATCACGTCCACGTTGTGCTCGATCACGACCACGGTGTTGCCGCTTTCGCGCAGCTTCAGGAGCAGCGCCATCAGCTTCGCCACGTCGTCGAAGTGGAGACCCGTCGTCGGCTCGTCGAGGAGGTAGAGCGTGCGGCCTGTCGAACGGCGCGAGAGCTCCGTCGCGAGCTTGATGCGCTGCGCCTCGCCGCCCGAGAGCGTCGTCGCGGGCTGGCCGAGGCCGATGTAGCCGAGGCCCACGTCCACGAGCGTCTTCAGCTTCGCCGCGAGGCGCGGCACCTTCGAGAAGAACTCGTACGCCTCGGCGACGGTCATGTCGAGGACGTCGGAGATCGTCTTGCCGCCGTACTTCACCTCGAGCGTCTCCTTGTTGAAGCGGCGCCCGTTGCACTGCTCGCACGTGACATACACGTCGGGGAGGAAACTCATCTCGAGCTTGCGCACGCCGTCGCCGCCGCACGTCTCGCAGCGTCCGCCCTTCACGTTGAAGCTGAAGCGCCCCGCCGTGTAGCCGCGCGCCTTCGCGCCCTCGGTCTTCGCGAACAGCTCGCGGATGTCGCTGAAGAAGCCCACGTAGGTGGCGGGGTTCGACCGCGGGGTGCGTCCGATGGGCGACTGGTCGATCTCGATCACTTTGTCGATGTTCTCCACGCCGGTCAGCTTGCGGAATTTGCCCGGCACGGCCTTCGCGTGGTAGAACCGGCGCATGAGCTCGCGCTTGAGGGTTTCGTCGACGAGCGAGGACTTCCCGCTGCCGGATACGCCCGTCACGACGGTGAAGGTGCCGAGCGGGATCTTCGCCGTGACATTCCTGAGATTATGGTGCGTACAGCCGGAGATGGTGAGATAGTGGCTAGTTGTTAGTGCTGAGTGGTTAGTTGCTTGCGGGAGCGGTCGCGCTTGTCGCGACCGAAGCGGGGCTGCCTCGATCTGGCGTCTCCCCGTGAGGTAATCGGCCGTGAGCGTGCGGGATTTGAGGAGACCCTTGAAATCGCCCTGGTACATCACGCGGCCGCCTTCGCGGCCTGCGCCGGGGCCGAGGTCCACGATGTAGTCGGCCGTGCGCATCATCTCCGCGTCGTGCTCCACCACCACCACGGTGTTGCCGCGGTCGCGCAGTTCCTTCAGCGTGGCGATCAGGCGCGCGTTGTCGCGCGGATGCAGGCCGATGGTGGGTTCGTCGAGCACGTACAGCACACCCGTGAGACCGCTCCCGATCTGCGAGGCGAGGCGGATGCGTTGCATCTCGCCGCCGGAGAGCGACCCGCTCGAACGGTCGAGCGTGAGGTAGTCGAGGCCCACGTCGTTGAGGAACCCGAGCCGTTTCACGATCTCCTTCAGCACGTCCTTCACCACGGCGTAGTCGGGGCCGGCCAGCCCCTTGAAGAACGTCAGGGCGTCCTTCACGGGGAGCGCCATCACCTCCACGATCGTGCGGCCCGCCACCGTGACGGCGCATGACACGGGATTCAGGCGCGCGCCGTGGCACGCGGGACACGGACGGTCGCTCTGGTACGACTCGAACTTCTCGCGCCGCTCGTCGCTCTCCGCCTGCTCCATCATGCGCTGGAGCGTGGCCATCACGCCCTCGAAGGGCTTGTCGTTCGAGCGCCACGGGAGGATAAGATCGTCATCGAAGCCGTGCAGCAGCTTGTGGCGGAAGCTGGCGGGCAGCTTCTCCCACGGGGTGTCCAGCTTTACCTTGTACTGCTTGGCGATCCGCGAGAGGATCTCGTTGTAGTACATGATCGCCATGTGTCCGGCGCGGCGCCACGGGTGGATGCACTCGCGGAGAGGGAGGGTCTTGTCGGGAATGACGAGGTCCTCGTCGAAGTAGAAGATCGACCCGAGGCCGCCGCACGTCGGGCACGCGCCGAACGGGGAGTTGAAGGAGAAGTTGCGCGGCTTCAGCTCGTCGAAGGAGATGCCGCAGTCGGGGCAGGCGTTTTTCTCGGAGAAGAGGAACGCCGCCGGCTTGCCGTCGGGCACCACTTGCTCCACCACGATGATGCCGTTGCCTGTCTTGAGGCCGAGCTCAACGGAATCGGTAAGGCGCGTGACGAATTGGCCGAACTCAGTTCGGCCATCATTGCTCTGGGCGGCGGCGGGGATCACGAGACGGTCCACCACCACGTCGATCGAGTGGTTCTTCTTCTTGTCGAGCGCGGGGACTTCCTCGAGGGCGTACGTCACGCCGTCCACGCGCACGCGCGCGAAGCCGGCGCGCTTGATCTCGGCAAGCGTCTCCTCGTGGCGGCCCTTGCGTCCCTTGACGGCCGGCGCGTACAGGATCAGCTTCGCGCCGGCGGGGTACTTGAGGATGGACTCGACGATCTGCTCCGCGCTCTGGCGGCGCACGGGCTTGCCGCACTTCGGACAGTGCGCCACGCCCACGTTGCCGTAGAGGAGGCGCAGGTAGTCGTGGATTTCCGTGACGGTGGCCACGATCGAGCGCGGGTTGCCGCCGGAGGTGCGCTGCTCGATGGCGATGGCGGGGGACAGCCCCTCGATGCGCTCGACGTCCGGCTTCTGCATCTGGTCGAGGAACTGACGCGCGTACGCGCTCAGCGACTCCACGTACCGTCGCTGCCCCTCCGCGTAGAGCGTGTCGAACGCAAGCGACGACTTCCCGCTCCCGGAGAGGCCGGTCACGACGGTCAGCGAATTGCGCGGGATGCGCACGTCGATGTCGCGCAGGTTGTGGACTTTCGCCCCTTCGATGATGATGTCGGCCATTCTCGACTTTCAACCTCCTACCAGAACAGCATGCTGCCCGGCGCCATCTCGAGCACCGACAGGACTTGCCGGGCGCGCGACGCGAGGTCCTCGCGTCCCGAGTGGTCCCGCACCCATTCAAAGAGCTTCCGCGCATCTGCTGGCCTGCCGCCGTTGTGCTGCGCATAGGCCAACTTCAAGACGGCGTCCGCCGACGAATAATGCCGTGCCGGCGCGCGGATTGAAAGCACGAGGTGCCGCGCGGCTTCGGGCCAGCGCCGCGCCACGAGCTCGGCGGTGCCGAGCGCCTCCAGCGCCTGGCCGCGCGCGTCGCGTGCGGGATCGTGCGCCACGGCCGCGCATACGTTGGTGATTTCGTCCCAGTCTTCCGCGCGTCCGCGCCGCATGAGGGCGTACGCCAGTTTCCCGTCCGTGGCGTCGCGCGGAAGCGTCGCGCGGCTGCGCCGCAACATGTCGATGCCCGCGTCGAGGTCCCCCGCCGCGCACGAGGCCTCGCCAACATGCGCGAGCGCGCGCCAGTTGTCGGGGTCGGACGCAAGCGTGTGCGTGAACGCCGTCATGTCCGTGCGGTAGCTCGCCACGACCGGATAGGCGACCGCGAAGAAAACTGCCACGACGACGGCAAGCCCCGCCAGGCAAATACGGGAGCGGTCACGCTTGTCGCGACCGAACCTCCCCCACAGCAGCATCCCCGCAAGCGGCAACGCCATCGCGGGAAGGTAGAGGAACCGGTCGGCGCGCGCGTGCTCGCCGAAACTGCCGAAGATGCCGAGTGTCGGCACGAGCGCCACGGCAAACCAGAAGACGCACCACGCCACATGCCAGAATGAAGTGAACTTCTGACGGCGCCACATCCACCACGCGCCCGTCACGGCCAGTATCGTGAGTGCCAGCACCGCCAAGCCCAAGGCGCCGTGGACCGGCCAGCCGCCCGGCACGGCGCGGTAGTCGAGGTGAATGCCGAAGGGAATGACCATCTGGAAAAGATAAAGGCCCACGGCCACGGCGGCGTTGAGAATGCGCCATGGAAACGACGCGCTGAACAGCGCACGCACGGCATGGCCCTCGGGGTGGGTCTGCGAGTAGACCGCGAGCGCGCCCGTGGCGGCGGCGAGAAGCAGGAAGAAGGACAAATGACAAAGGACAAAGGACGAAGGTGATGGGCGCGTTTCGGTGCGGTCTTCAACGGGCAAGATGCCCGTTGTCCCAGTACGCGGCCACATGATGCCCTCCACCGCCAGCACGAGGAACGGGAAGCACATCGCCGTGGGCTTGCTCATGCACGCGAGGATGAAGCAGGCGTAGGTTCCGACAAGGGCGGGAATCCAGCCGTACCCCGTGCGCGCCCGTGCGCGAAGCCAGCAGAGCAGGCCGCCGAGGACGAACGTGGTGCACAGCAGTTCCTTCCGGCTTGCGATCCACGCCACCGCCTCCGCGCGTTGCGGATGAAGCGCCCAGAAGGCGGTGAGGAGGAAGGCCGCGACAAGCGCGGCCCTCCCGCTACGGGCATCTGGTAGGGACGGCTCGCCGAGCCGTCCGTCGATGCGGACGCCTAGGCGAGGCGTCCCTACCAACAGGCGAAGGAGGAACCAGAGGAGAAGGACGGCGTTCAACGCGTGGATCGCGACGTTCACGAGGTGGTGCGCGCCCGCGCCGGGGCCGAAGAACGAGATGTCGCACATGTACGAGATGTTGGTCGCCGGCATCCAGATGCCTTCGTGCCGCACGTTCGTGAACGCCTCGCGCACGTTCGCCCACGACAGACCGTCCTTCACGAACGTGCAGTTGAACGTGTAGGTGGGATCGTCCAGGCGGAGGAACTCAAACTTTCCGGACTGGCCGAAGAGCGCCCAGACGAGACCGACCAGCAGAAGCGATGCGACGACCGCAACAAGCGCGCCCATCCAACGACGTCCATTTTTAACCACAGAACACACGGAAGACACGGAAGAACTAGATTCAATTCCGTGTGTTCCGTGTGTTCCGTGGTTTCTCAATTTCCCCCTCCAGATCAATAGAGGTTTTTCGCATCGATCGACAGGAGGAACTCGGGATTCGACTTGTACTTCTTCATGCCCGCGAGCACGGCCTGCATGGCGCGCTCGGGGCCGGCGTCGGACAGCGCGCGGCGCAAGGCCCAGGTCTTCTCGAGCTCCAGCGGGGCGAGCAGGAGGTCTTCCTTGCGCGTGCCGGACTTGTCGATGTCGATGGCCGGGAAGATGCGCCGGTCGGCGAGACCGCGGTCAAGGCACAGCTCCATGTTGCCCGTGCCCTTGAACTCCTCGAAGATCACCTCGTCCATGCGCGAGCCGGTGTCCACGAGGCCCGTGGCGATGATCGTGAGCGATCCGCCGCCCTCGATGTTGCGTGCCGCGCCGAAGAAGCGCTTCGGGCGGTGCAGGGCGAGCGCGTCCACGCCGCCGGTGAGGATCTTGCCGGAATGCGGCTGTACGGTGTTGTAGGCGCGGGCGAGACGCGTGATCGAGTCGAGCAGGATCACCACGTCCTTGCCGTTCTCGACCTGGCGGCGGGACATCTCAATCACCATCTCGGCGACGTTCACGTGGTGCTGCGGCTCTTCGTCGAACGTGGAGGAGAGCACCAGCGCCTTCGTGTTGCGCTGCATGTCCGTCACTTCCTCGGGGCGCTCGTCAATAAGGAGCACGATGAGGACGGCGTCGGGGTGATTCCGCGTGATGGCGTTCGCCATCTTCTGCAGGAGGACCGTCTTGCCCACCCGCGGCGGCGCGACGATGAGGCCGCGCTGGCCGAATCCGATCGGCGTGAAGAGGTCGACCACGCGCATCGAGAACTCGCCCGGCACCGTCTCGAGGATGATGCGGCGCGTCGGGAAAGTCGGCACGAGGTTCTCGAAGTGGACGATACGCGCGGCCTCGCTCGGCGTCTTGCCGTTGACCGACACGACGTTGCCGAGGGCGAAGAAGCGGTCCTTGTCGCGCGGGTCGCGGATCGGTCCCACCACGGTGTCGCCCGTGCGGAGCGCGTGGCGGCGGATCTGCTGCTGGGGGATGAACACGTCCTCGGGGCAGGCGAGGAAGTTCGTCTTCGCGCTGCGGAGGAAGCCGTAGCCCTCCTTCACCACTTCAAGGCAGCCCGTGGCCATCACGGCGCCGCCGCGGTTGAGGTAGCTGCGGATCGCGCCGAAGATGATCTCGTGGCGCTTCATCGCGCCGAGGTCTTCCGGGTTCGCGTCCGGCCACATCTTCGCGACGATGTCCGCGTTGTCCCAGGAATGGATGTCCTGCAGGTTGTACTCGGGCAAGTCGGGGTTGCGCGGCACGGCGGGCGCGGGCGGCGGCACGTTCGGGGGCGCCTCGAAGGCCGGGCGGCGGTTGCCCTGCGGCAGTTGCTGGAAATGCTTGCCCCCGTTCTTGAAATTCGGACGGTTCCCGTTGCGCTGCGCCGCGCGCGCCAGCCATTCCATGCGACGGCGCTGCCGGTTGCTCATCGGCTGCTCGCCCGGCGGCGACGCCGTGGGCTGCGCGGGGACTGGAGCGGGTTTTGCTTCGGGCGCAACAAGTTGCGCCCCTCCCGCCGGGGCTGGCGTTGTTTCGGGCGCAACAAGTTGCGCCCCTCCCGCTTCGGCGGCCGCGCTGGAGCGCGGCCCTCCCGTGAGGGCGGGTTTTGTTTCAGGAGCGGGAGCCGATGCAACTTCTTGTTGTTGTACGCTTGCTGTCTGCTGAGAGGTCTTCGCCGTTGGCTCGTCTTTGGATGCGGCGGCGCGAGCCGCCAGCTCTGCTTTCGACGGCCGCCCGCGTTTCTTTTTCGGGGCGGGCTTGGGAGCGTCTCCGCCGGAGGCATCCGCTTCCGCCGCGGCGGAAGCCGCAGCTTTCGATTTCTTCGCTTGTTCAGCACTCATGTTTTATCTGTCCCTTCAACCAGGCGACGAGCCGTTGGGCCTCATCCCTCAGATGTTCAGGTGTTGAGTCGTTCATCACGGTGTAATGGCATCGGGCCGTTTTTTCAACCACGGGCCATTGCGCCGCGAGACGGGCCTCCGCATGCGCACGCGAATAGCCGCGCGATGTCATCATCCGGGCAATCTGGAGATCAACCGGGGAGGCGATGCAGAGAAGTATATCATAATCCGTTTCCCAATGCGACTCAAAAAGGAGAGGAATTATGTGGATAGTGATTTGAAGCGGCGAGACGCCGCTTCCCCCAGCCATGCGGGAACGAACAAGGGGAAAGAGGATGGATTCCAAGTCGGCGCGGGCGGCCGTATCGGAAAAGACGCGGGCGGCGAGCGCAGGCCTGTCGATGCCGCCGTCGGGGGCGAGGACGTTCCGGCCGAAGCGCGCGGCAATGGCCGGCACGGCGGCGCCGTCCGGCGCCTCCAGTTCGTGGACAACGTCGTCGGCGTCAAGAACATGAATGCCAAGTTCCCGGAGGAACTTGGCAAACAGGCTCTTGCCGCAGGCGATTCCGCCTGTCAGGGCAATCTTCATATCGATCAATTCGCAGGGGCTGGCGTAACGCCGGTTTCCGGCTGGTCAGCCGCGCCGCCCACGTCGTCGCCCGTGCCGAGGGTCATCTGGCGGCCGCGGGGATCCACAAGACGCGCCGTGACGAAGATCAGCAGATTGCGCTTGTTCGACCACTCGCTGCGGCTGCGGAAGATGCGGCCGAGGAACGGGATGTCGCCGAGGAACGGGATCTTGTCCTCCATCGACTTGCGCTCTTCCGTGATGAGACCGCCCATCACGATCGTCGCGCCGTTGTAGATCGAGACGTGCGTGTCGATCGAGCGCTCCTTGAAGAAGGGCTGCTCCATCGGCACCGTGAACCACTGCATGTCCTCGTTTCCGCTCGCGAGGGCCATCGCCTGGGCGGTGGAGCTCATCACGGAGGACATCGGCACCTTCATGCCGTAGTCGCGCCACGTCGGCTCGCCGATCACCTTCGGCGTGAGCTGGAGGTTGATCATCTGGCCTTCCGCGGAGACGTCCGGGGTGCAGGTGAGGATCACGCCCACTTCCTGCGTCTCGAAGTTCTGCGGCTCGACCATCGGGAGGATCTTGCCGTCGCTGCCGCTGCCGCCGCCCGTGATCGAGGACGAGGAGGACGAGGACGTGGACTGGATCGTCACGTCGTAGTCCTGCGGATAACGGTAGATCGTCACGACCTTGATCGTCGCCTCCTGGCCGCTCTTCGTCACCACCTTCGGCGCGGAGAGGAGGTCCGTGTCGCTGCGCTGCGAGAGCATGTGGAGGATCATCGAGAGGTCGGCGTTGCCGAGGAACGCGTTCACGCGCATGAACTGGTCGTTGTTTGACTGGCCCTCGCCGGAGATGTGGTTGCCCGACGTGGAGAGATAGCGCATGCCCGACGAGTAGTCCGTGCCGTTGACGGCGTTGATGCCCACGTTCTTGCCCGTGCGGGTCTGGACGTAATCATACGTGTCGGCAATGGGGTTGCCGCTTGAATCATAGCGCTGCAGCTGCACGGCGTTGCCCCAGTTGCGGTAGGTCTCGGCATTGAGCAACCCGAGGTTCTCCGCATAGTGGGAACGCTGCCACTGGCCGCCGGCGGGGACATCGGAGGAGACGGTCGTGGTCGTGACGTTGTCCTCGCCGTTCGCCGCCACGGAAGTCGTCGTTTCCGTCTTGACGGCACCGGTGTAGAACACGCCGTCCTTGAGGTTGAGAGCCTTCTTGAGCTTGCCGCCCATGTTGAAGGAGTAGTCGCTGTTGAGCAGCCACTCGAAGCCGAGGGAGTTCAGGTCCTCCTGCGCGACTTCGACGAACCGCGTCTCGATCTCAATGAGCATCGGCGTGACGTTGAGTTCGTTCAGCGCCTGCTCGAGGATGGCGAGCTGGTCGGCCGTGTTGGTCACGCGAAGCTTGCCGATGGCCTTGATGTACTTGATGCGGGAGTTCAGCGGCCACGACACGCCCATCTCCTCGAAGTACTTCTTCCAGGCGTCTTCGGGGTTCTCGTCGGAGTTGTCGTTCCCGCCGCCGCCGCCGCCGAAGTCGCCGGCCTTCTCGTTCTTCAGGCCGCTCGAGGCGTCGTTCATGCGGTCCACGAAGGACTCGACCACGTTGTAGGAACGGGTGATCAGCTCGTCCGTGGTCACGTTCTTCGGCATGACCATCACGACGGATCCCTGCACCTTGAACTTGAAGCCGACGCTCTTGCAGACGTGTTGCATCGCCTCCCAGAGGGAAAGGTTCGAGGCCGAGATGGTCGGAATCTGCGGAACGGCGCCGTTGGACGCGTCCTCCTCGGCCGCCGCGCCGAACGCCGTCTCGGCGTTGTTGTCCCCGGCCGTCGCGCCGCCGCCCGTCAACGCCTTGTCAAGCGTGAGGATGAAGTTGAAGCCGCGCTGGTCCATCGGGATGTCTGGACGGTCGAAGTCCTTCGACGCCTGACGGAAGAAGTCCACCGCGTCGATGATCGTCGCCGGCGGACGGAACGAAATGGACGGTAGCATCATCTCCTTCATGCGCTTCTCGATCGACTGCTCGATCGAACGCTCCGGATCGACGCCGATCGGCGTCTTCATCGTCCCGCCGTCGATGTTCTTGAACTCCACGGAGTCAACCGCGTACACCGGACGCCACGCCGCGCCGACGTCCGCGATCATCCCGTTGCGGGCCGCCTCGCGCTCCTTGCCGATGATCATCTGGCGCTTGCGCTGGATGCGGTCGCGCAGGGCGATGGCCTGCTGGTTGTAGGGATCGGAACGCAGGACGAGGTCGCACTGCTCCAACGCGCTGTTCAGGTCCGCCACGGCCAGATACTGCGAAGAGAGGCGCAGGCGCTTGCGGATGAGATCGCGGTCCTTCTTGTAGTCCGGGTCGTTGCGGCGGTGCTTGATTTCAGAGATGTCGGTCTCCGTCTCCTGGCGCTGCTCGGACTTCAGGCTTTCCAGCAGCTTGCCCGCATGCGGATGACGCAGCTTCTTCGCCTCCTCCGCGTACTGCGCGGCGAGTTCGCGGTTCGACTCCTTGAGAGCCTGCTTGGCCGCTTCGTACTTCGCCGTGGCCATGCCCTGCTCGCATTCCTTGCAGAGTTCGGCAGACGCCACGTCCGACTTCAATTCATTGTTCGCCAGGCGGTACTTCGTGAAAGCGAGATCCCAGTCGCGCCGCTGCATCGCCTCGCGCGCCTCCTCAAGTTGGCCGCGGGCGTGTTCCTTCAACGAATCGCGGCGCAGTTCTTCGGCCGCCTGGATGTCGCTCAGCAGCTTCTCCGCCTCCGTGGGGGGATTGGCGGTGGCGGCAACGGCAGGCGCGGGTTCGACAGGAGCAACCGGAACGGGAGCCTCGGCGGCGGCAGGCGCTGCCGGAGCAGGTTCGGCAGGTGCGGCCGGAGCAGGGGCCTCGGCGACAGCCGGCGCAGGCGCTGCGGGAGCAGGGGCAGGAGCGGGCTCGACAGCGGGGATTTGCGCGAGGACGTCAACTTCCGATTCGGCGGGCTTCTTCTCGGCGGGCTTCGTCTCCGCAACAGGAGCTGGCTCGGCAGGCTTCACCTCTGCAACAGGAGCAGGTTCCGCGGGCTTCGCCTCTGCGGGCTTCGCTTCTGCGACTGGGGCCGGCTCGGCGGGCTTCGCTTCCGCAGGCTTGGCCTCGGCGGGCTTCGCCTCCGCAGGCTTGGCCTCGGCGGGCTTCGCTTCCGCGGGCTTCGCTTCCGCGGGCTTCGGCTCTGCGGGCTTCGCTTCCGCGGGCTTCGCCTCCGCAGGCTTGGCCTCGGCGGGCTTCGCTTCCGCGGGCTTGGCCGCAGCGGGAGTCGTTTTCTTTTCCCCCTCAAGGTCATTCAACAAATTGTCCAAGTCATCCTGCGCGAACACGCTCGTCGCCAGGACAAGAGAAACGCACGCCACACCGATGGCTGCAAAGATTTTTTTGGCTCTCATCTAATTGCTCCTTAAAGGATTGGAAGTATGATACCCGATTCTTGCTCTGGAATCAAGTCTCACCGAAAGATTTTTTTCGTCTCACCTCTTTGGACTGGGTTTGGGATTCGGGGCTGGTTTTGCCGCTGACTTCGGTTCAGAAGCCCCGTCTCCGATGGTTTTTTCCGTATTCGACTTCAAGTCGACAATGGTCACGTGGCCCTTTTTGAGCGATTTCACCTTGTATTTGCGGTTCCCCAGCGCGAACTCGCTTCCCTTTGCGACCGTCAGCTTCTTGCCTTCTCCCCGATCCCACTGGAGATCCATCTGCTCCTCGACGGAGATGGGGTTGACGCCGATCTTCACGGAAATCACGCGCTTGTCGCTCACGCGCTCGAGGTCGACGGTGGAAGCGTCCGCGACGACCGACTGGCCCGCGCCGCGCCGAGTGACGCGCTCTTCCTTCTTTTCGAACTTCACCACGCGCCAGCCGCTCTTGACCTTGTCGCCCTTCTTGGACCACTTCGCGAGCGTGTAGACGACCTCCTGTCCGTTGGTCGCCTCCGCGAGTTGCCTGTACTGCTTGTCGGCGACGACGAACTGCAGACGGAAGTTGTCGCGGGTGGGCGTATAGGACTTGAACCAAAACGGCAGCTTGTCCGTCCGCAGGTCGCCGACGATCGACAGGTAGTCCAAATAGTCCGGATGCGACTCGGGATCCTTCGGGTTGGTCTTCGCCTCGTACTCCTCGACGTTCGTGAACAGGTCGCCGTCGGCGTCCTGGTTCGCGTCGGAGGGATCAAGCGGATTGAAGCCGTACTTGCTCTCCCAGGCGTCGGGCATCCCGTCGTTGTCGACGTCGGTGCCGCCGCGCGCGACGTCCACGTCATCCTGCGGCTGCTTGAATCCGCAGAACGGACACGTCTCGCTCTTGACGGGAATGGGCTTGTGGCAAGCGGCGCGGTCCGGGTTCTTGCAGTACACGCGGCACTCGCTCGCCAGGAAGCTTCCCTTCTTGTCGTTCGGGACTTCAAGCCGCGGAGGCGACACGAAATCCCTCTCCGCCTCGCCCAGCACTTGAAGCGTCTTTTCGTTCACGGGAACTGCCTTGTGCTGGGGCGGGCGCTGCTTGAGCTCGGCCGCGCAGGCCGCACGGGCGTCTTCAGGCGAATTGTCCAGCGTGGAGACGAACAGGAACCCGACACCGCCCA
>JAFRNO010000447.1 GCA_017430155.1 Kiritimatiellia bacterium
CAGAGGTGCGCCAGCGACTCGTTCCTCTTCGCCAGCGCGAGAGCGTCCGCCGAGACGTCGACCTGCGTCACCTTCGCGGCCCCGCAGGCGCGCGCGAAGAGTCCGAAGCCGCCGGTGTAGCAGAAGCAGTTGAGGACGACTGCGCCGTTCGCAAGCGCGCCGACTGCCGCTCGCGCGTCGCGCTGGTCGAGGTAGAAGCCGGTCTTGTGGCCCTTGCGCACGTCCACGAGGAACGAGACGGGGCCTTCCTTCACCTCCACGAGCTCGGGCGGCTCCGCGCCGGCGAGGAGGCCCGTGGCGGGCTCCAGCCCTTCGCGGGCGCGGGCGTCCACGTCGCTGCGGTTGTACACGCACGTGCAGTCGGGCACGTACTTCATGAGCGCGGACACGATCACGTCCTTCCAGCGCTCCGCGCCCGCCGTGGCGAGCTGCACCACGACCGTGCCGGCGTAGTAGTCGGCCACCACGCCGGGCAGGCCGTCGGATTCCGCGTTCACGAGGCGGAACGCGTTCGTGGCACCGTCCACCCAGAACGCGGCTCGGCGCGCGACGGACGCGGACACAAGCCCCTCCACGTACGCCTCGTCCGGCTCACGGTCGGGGTCGAACGAGAGCAGGCGCATGCGGATCTGCGAGGCGGGCGACCAGCTGCCCCAGCCGAGGCGCTCGCCGCGCGCGCTTTCCACGGCCACGTTTTCGCCGGGGGCGGGATCGCCCTCCACGGCGCGGATCGCCCCGGAGAACACCCATGGATGATGGTGGACGACCGAGTAGTCGCGTTTGGGATTAAGGATGACTTTTTTCATGGTCACAGCGCGCGGACGTAGAACGGCGGGAGCGGGAGGCCGTAGTCGTTCTTGAGGCGGCCCGCCTTGCACCAGTTCCAGAGATAGCGCACCTGCTTCGGCTCGGCGACGCCGTCCGCGCGCAGCTCGACGGCGCCCTTGAGGTACTTCGCCTTGGCGGGCACGAACTTGCCGTCCGCGCCGGCGATCTCGAACGGCGCGGCGTCGAGACCGTGCATGAGCCAGTTCTCCACGTGGTCGAAGGTCAGCGTCACCGTGTCGCCCTTCACCGCGGAGGACTTGAGCGCCGGGTTGTCGCACGGCACGTCCTTGCGCCCGTACGTGCGGTTGAGCGCGAGCGCCGCGAGGCGAATCGCCACCGTGCGCTTGTCGCCGGGGTGGATGTTGTCGTGCTCGCCCACGTCCACGATCGTCGCCATGCCCGCGTACGGGTTCTCGCGCGCGAACGCCTCCTCGGCCTCCCAGATGTCGCAGGCGGAGGCGCCGGCGTTGTCTGCATTCATCCCGTAGTCGAACGGCGCGATCTGCACGAGGTAGAACGGCATCTTCGGGTCGCCGAACGCCTTCGACCAGCCGTTCCAGAGGGCGTGGAGGCGGTCCTTGTAGCCGAGGCCCTGGCCGCGGTTGGACTCGCCCTGGTACCAGAGCGCGCCGCGGAACGTGTAGGGCACGAGCGGATAGATCATCGCGTTCCACAGCGCGCGCGGCTGCTGGTGGAGCGAGGAGCGATGCCCCTTCTTCTTCGGCGCCGGATCCGTCGTCGCGATCGGACGGTCGGCGTTGGCGGCGAGCGCTGGCACGGACCGGTAGCCGTCCGGCGAGACCCACGTCTCGAGGCACGTGCCGCCCCAGGCTGACACGATTACGCCCACCGGCACTTTCAGCGTGCGGTGGAGGATGAGCGCGTAGTGGAACCCGATCGCCGAGAGGTCCTGGAGAGTTCCGGGCGCGAAGCGCTTCCAGACGAGCGGCTTCGCGAGCTCCTTCGGCTCCGCGCTCCACACGTTCGGAACCGTGCAGGCGCGCACGAGGGGCTCGTCCACGATCATCGCGTCGAGGTAGCCGTTGTTGTCGCGGTTGCCGTGCTGGCACACCTTGGTGGGCGTCCACATCCGCATCGACATGTTGCTCTGCCCGGAGCAGAGCCACACCTCGCCCACGAGGACGTCCTTCACCTCCGCGTCATTCGCCTTGAGAACGCGTCCCTCCGCGGACGCCTCCATCGGCGCGAGGCGCACGAGCCAGCGCCCGTCCGCGCCGGCCGTGGCCGACACGGCCTGCCCCGCGAACGTCACGTTCACCTTCTCCCCGGCGTCCGCCGTGCCCCACACCGCGACGGATTTCCCGCGCTGCAGCACCATGCCGTCGCCGAACGGCGAGGCGAACTTCACCGCCGCCGCCGCTGAACCGGCGCACAGCGCCGCGGCGATCCAGATTGACAGACTCTTCGCCATTTCTCAGCCCTCCGCTTTCTTGACGATGGACGTGCAGGCCTTGATCACCCCGGCGACGTTCGCGAGATCGGAGGGGATGATCATCGTGTTGTTCGTCTTCGCGAGGTTGCCGAACTGCGCGAGGTACTGCTGCGCGAGCTGCATGTTCACGGACTCGATGCCGCCCTTCTCGTTGAGCGCCTCGGCCACCTTGCGGATGCCGGTCGCCTGCGCCTCGGCGACGAGGAGGATCTCCTTCGCCTTGCCCTCGGCCTCGTTGATCTTGCGCGCGCGCTCGCCCTCGGAGAGCGCGATCGCCTCCTGGCGCTCGCCCTCGGCGCGGTTGATCTTCGACTGGCGCTCGCCCTCGGACTCCGCGATCATCGCGCGTTTCTCGCGCTCGGCTCGCATCTGCTTCTCCATCGCGTCGCGGATCGTCTGGGGCGGCGTGATGTTCTTGATCTCGTAGCGCGTCACCTTGATGCCCCACGGGTCGCTCGCCTTGTCGACGGCCGAGACGATCGCCGCGTTGATGGCGGTGCGCTCCTCGAAGGAACGGTCCAGGTCGAGCTTGCCCATCTCGGAACGCATCGTGGTCTGCGCGAGCTGCGTGGTGGCGAACAGGTAGTTGCCGATGCCGTAGGAGGCCTTGGCGGCGTCCATCACCTGCATGTAGAGGATGCCGTCGACGGAGACGGCGATGTTGTCCTTCGTGATGCACTCCTGCGGCGGCACGTCGATCGCCTGCTCCTTGAGCGTGTGGCGGTAGGCGATGCGGTCAATGAACGGCACGAGGATGTGGAACCCGGCCTCGAGCGTGCAGCGGTACTTGCCGAGTCGTTCGACGATGAACGCCGTCTTCTGCGGCACGATGATGGCCGTCTTCAGGATCGCCAGGAGCACGATGAACGCCAGCACGGCGAAGAAGATGACGGGTGCGGCGCCGCTGTGCAGCAGGCTTGACAGGTCCGCGTTCTGCGCGGCGGAGAAGATGAAACCTTGCATGGTCATTGTCCTTTCTTTGTTTAGTTTATTCGTACCAGCTATTCACTATTCACTATCACTTATTCGTTGTTCTGCTGGCCTTCCACGCCTCGGCGAGCGTGTAGTACTTCACGAGCATGTTCGGCAGGTAGTCGGCGGGCTGCTCGCCCTTCTTCATCCAGCCGAGGTACATGCTCATCACCTGGCTGAAGTGCGCCTCGTGGCCGATCTCGTACTTCTGCGGAACGACCATCGTCCAGCCGTCGCCCTCGGCCTTGAACTCCACGCCGGGATACGTCTTGTTGAACTCCGCCACGGCGGCCGTGAGCGCCTTCTCGAGCGCGGCCTTGTCCTGGCCGGCGCGCGGCTTCACGTACACGCGCGGCTTGTAGCCCTCCTCGGGGCCTTGGCGGATCACGATCTCCGACTTCGTGCCGCGCATGAGCGAGTAGTGCGTGTCGCCCGTGCCCTTCGGCGCGATGAAGTGCCACTCCACGCTCACCTTCGCGTGCACGCCCTTGAGCGCGTACGTGAACTCGCCGTTCGCCTTGCACTGGAGGACGTTGTTCTTGTCCACGTCCTTCTTCAGGAAATCGGGCCACGTGTCGAGACCCGTGGAGGTCTTGTAGTCGGCCGCCGTGATGGGCGTGGGCCACGAACGGGCCTTGATCATCTTCACGTCGGAGTACTTCAGCGTCTGGCCGGGGAACGTCTCCCACTGCACGAGGTCCGTGAGGTGCGTCGTCACGTCCACGATCGCCTCGCCCTGCTGGTCGGTGTCGTAGTACCAGCCGGGACGCTGCAAGGGCTTGCCGTTCACGAGCTTGCAGAAGTGGTGCACGCTCACCTTCGTGACGGCGGGGTCGTCGGGCGTGCCCCTCTCCTGCTCGCCGTAGAGGTCCTTCGCCGCCACGAGCGCGCGCTGGAGGATCGTGGTGATCTCGTTGCGCTCGGTCATGATGTCCGCGAAGTAGAGGCCCTTCTCGTCCGCGATCTTCGCCGCCTCCTGCAGCTTCGCGAAGGCGTCGGGCGTGATGGCCATCGGCTTGTCGGAGAGGACGTTGAACCCGGCCTTGATGGCGGCGAGGTAGTAGTCGGCCTTCTTGTTGTTCTTGCCGGCGAGCACCACCACCTTGGAGCCGGGGTCCTTCACGGCGAGCGCCTTCTCAAGGTAGTCGTCGCCCGTGTAGACGGTCTCCTTCCAGGAGGTCGGATCCTTCTCGCGCGCGTTGAACGCGTCGACGAGCTTCGTGTGCGCCTCCACGTCCGGCCCCTTCGGCGCGAACACGGGCACGTCCTTCGCCACGCCCTCGTAGTTCCGGTTCAGCACGAGCGCCGCGTGGAAGTGGCCCGGGTCGATCTCGACGAAGGAGACCTCCTTCACGGGCTTCCGCGCCGCAACCGTGCATTTGTCGCAGCAACCGGCGGCCACCACGGCCGCAGCCATCGCCATCATCATCTTTTTCATGCCTTTTTTCCTTTCAGGTATGCACACATTATATCACAAATGGACCAGGGTCTGCGCAAAAGCGTCGAGGAAACGGTCTACGTCGCGCGCGGTGTGCGCGGCGGAGACGAAGTTACACTCGAACTGCGAGGGGGCGATGTACTGCCCCCGCTTGAGCAAACCGTGGAAGATCTTCGCGTAGAGTTTCGTCGAGCACGCCTTCGCGTCCGCAAGGTCCTGGACCGGCAGGTCCGTGCAGAACGGCGTGAACACGCCGTTGAACGATTGGCACGTCACGGGCACGCCGTGTTCGGCGGCGAGGGTGGAGACGCCCACCGCGAGCGCGCTGCCGAGCTCGGCCATGCGCGCGTAGGGCATGTCGCGCTCGAGGATATCAAGCGTCTTGAGGCCCGCCGCGACGGCGAGCGGGTTGCCGCTCAGCGTGCCCGCCGGGTTGATCGGGCCGTCGGGCGCGAGCTCGCGCATCCACTTCCGCCGGCCGCCCACCGCCGCGAGGGGCAGCCCGCCGCCAATCACCTTGCCGAGCGTGACG
>JAFRNO010000448.1 GCA_017430155.1 Kiritimatiellia bacterium
AGGTCGATCGCATCCCCCGCGTAGAGCAGGCAGTCGGCGGCGAAGCGTCCCTGCGACAGCATCCACGAGCAACGTGCGAAGTAGAGGTTCATCGGCGCGGAGTATTTCCACCACGTCACCTTGGGGCTGTAATACGCCCCCGCGCGGCGCGTGTTGCCGGGCAGTTCGTCCGGATTGAGCGACATCAGCATGCCATGGTAGCAGATGCGCGTGAGGCCGTCGCAGAACGCGCGGTCGGCGCACGGCTTGAACATCGCGGGCGACTCCTCCCAGTGCGTGCCCATCGTGGTGAACGCCTCGCTCTCCACCGACTTCATGCCGTAGACGTGCGCCGCCGTCGCGCTGTCGCGCAGCATGAAGCGCTGGCTGTCCTCGGGACGGTGCGGGCTCGGCATCCAGAACTCGCCCATCGCGACATCGGCGCGGCCCTGGATCATGCGGGCGTCGCCGTGGTGGAGGTGCGGACCGCATCCTTCGGCGCTTGACAGAAGGCCGTGCCTGTTTGCAACCTCCTTCTGGTAGGCGTAGTGGTTCTCGGCGATCAGCTCGCCGATCGTCACGTTCCAGTCGCGCGTGAATTTCCTGGACCGTTCCGCAGAGACCATTTTGACGCCGGCCTTCACGGGAAGCATTGGCAGGAATGCATACCCCCGACGCTTGCGGAACTCCTCGGCGAAACCAGGCGTCCAGTTGATGCTCCCCGCCTCCCAGCTGTCGCACCATACGCCCACGAGCGCCGAACGCTCCTCGGGCGTGATCTGCTCCAGCAGCGGCGTGACGACGTTTTCCCAGTGCGCATCGAAGGCCGCTTTGCTCATGTGGTCGATGAAACAGCCGGCGAAGCCGAATATCTTCGGCACGGCGCCCGCGCGGATGACGAGCCATTCGCCCGCAGCCGGCGCTTTCCAGACAAGCGTGTCGGAGGCGCGGTCGAGGTAACTGGACACGTCAACCACCTCGTTCGTCTGGACGAAGCCCCTCTTCACCGGAACCGCGAGCGACGCCACGTCCCAGTAGTGTTTCGGCGAACCGTCCGGATTGCGGGGCGTCTCTTTCGCGCCCCTCTTCGGAAGAGACACGCGCACCGCGCCGTTCGCATCCGTCGCCGCGCGCGCGGTCGTCAGAATCAGTTCCTTCTGCGCATGTTCGGGAGGACAGTCGCTATTTCCGCAGCCGCCCGGCCCGAGCATGATCCACGCGCCCAGACCGAGCCGGTGCGACTCATGCAACGCCCAGCGGAGACGGTCGGCCAACACGCCGTGCATCTTTCCCTTGAGCGACGTGTCGCCATACGGCCTTGCCGGCGTGATGCTTGCACCATAGCCGATCATCATGAACGAGGAGATTCCGACCTTCGCAAACTCCTCCAGATCGCTTGTAATGACCTCCCGCGGCGACTTGACGCCGAGGTTGAACACCCACATGGACGGATAGTTCTCCTTCGGCGGCGACATGAACCCCTCCGGGAGGGTCGCGCTTGTCGCGACCGCCGCCGACAGGACGGTGGTCAAGAACACACCCGTTTTCACACCCATGTCCTGCCCCATCAGCGGGCGGAGGGCTTTGCACCGCCCTTCAGCGCCTTCAGCTGCTCCACCTGCGCGTCGACGAGCTTGTCGCCCGTCGGGGCCGCGAAGCGCGACGAAAGCGCCTCGTAGCCGCCGTCAGCATGGGCCTTGGTGGACGCGATGTAACCCTCGCTGCCGTTGGTGAGGCACGTGAAGATCGTCGTGCGGAACGGCGAACGCTCCTTGACCGCGCGCCCGATGTCGACGAACGGCTCGCCCGGCAGGCCCGCGAACGCCAGACTATCGCCGATGGCAAGTGAGGTGACGAGGATGTCGAAGTGGTCCGGTCCTTTCTTCATCCTGCGCACGCGCGAATGCGGACTTGTGAGCGTCATGATCTCCATGTTGCCAAGAGGAATCTCCTTCCGGCGTCCGGCGTCGAACAGCTCCACCCACTTGATCTCGTCCGCGGTCGGAAGGTTCGCGGGCATCGGATGGCTGGCGACGATGCCGCGGACGGGGCCTGCAGGAATCTCCTCGCAGACATCCCACACCGACAGTGCCGCGCCGGCCACCGCACGGCCCAAGTGGATGGCGCGCCCCTTCGGACGCGTCTGGCGCTCGGCGTTCAGCGCGGCGCGTCCGGGCGGCGGGAAAGGCTGGGCGTTGTTCACGTCGCCCTGCGCGCCGTTGAGGAAGAGGCACTTCACGCCGTCGCCGACCGCCGCCTCGAACGTGCTGCGCACGACGCCCGGCCAGTCGGCGGAGTACTTCGTTCCGCCGATGCAGTCGGGATGCGTGCCGAAGTTGACGATGGCGATGTCGGGTGCGCCCGTGCGGCGGAAGCGGACGAGCTGCAGCGTCTCGTCGGGCGTGCCGAGGGGTTCCTTGACGTTGGGATTCGTGATGCCGGGATTGGTGCGGACGGATCCGTCCTTCATGCGGTAGCGGCGGATGAAGGAGACGTTGCGGCAGACGGTCTTCGCGACGCCGATTTTCGCGGGGGCCATGTCGGCAAGCGCCATCTTCCCGGCCTCCGCCATCTTGGCGATGCGATTGGTCACATGCTGCAATATCAGCCGGTTCTCCTCCTTGGTGAAGTTGACGCTCGTCCACGTGGCAGGTCCCGTGTGGGTATGCGTCGCGTGGATGTAGATCCGCTCGCGCGGGACGCCCGTCGCCGCGGTGATCGCCGTGAAGGCCTTCTTGGTGAAAACCGGGCCCAGCCCCAGGTCGTCGACGCAGTAGATGAGCGCGCTGTTCGTGCCGTCCGAGACCGCCACGCACTCGACGTTGAGCGGATCCAGCACGCCATCGGCGACGCGTTTGTGGAAATACCCGACGATGGGGATCCCGAGCGGCGGCGTGGCGTCGACTCGGGCGAAGCCTGCCTTGAACTCCGCGAATACAGCTCCCGCCACAAGGGCGAGAACCAGCGTGATTGTCTTTTTCATGCTCTACCTTTCGTTGAGGATTTTTCGGAAAAGGGATTGATTACCTTCATGCCGCGATAGACCTGCCCCTCGCCCAGATCCTCGCTGACGATTTCTAGACAGCCCGTCTTCTCCGCGGCCGAGACGATCAGCGCGTCGTAGAACGGGATGCCGTATTCCTCCTTCACGGCGAGCGCGTGGCGGACAAGGTCGAGCGTCACGTCCGTCTGGAGCAGGTCGCGGAAACCGTCCATCATCGCGTCGATCTCGGCTTTTGTCCGGCTCGTCTTCTTGTACATCGTGTTGCAGAATTCCTGCAAGACCAGGGTCGAGATGCAACCGTCATGGTTGACCTCAAGGGCATGGGTGATCAAGTCGATTGCAATCGCACGCTTGCGCGGATCAGAATCGTCCTGCGCATAGACCAGCACGTTCGTGTCGAAGAATCTCACTTTGACACCTCCCGTACCGCATCGCGCTCGCGGTTGAACGTGTAGCCGCGCGGGAGTCCGCTGGGAGGCAATCCCAGCAAGAACGACTTGAACGCGCGCGCCTTTTGCGTTCGCAATTCCTGAATCTCGTTCGCCTTCGCCTCAAGGCACTCGCGCACGTACTGGTTGAGACTGGTGCCGTTGGCTTCGGCCCACTCCCTCACTTCCTGCACAATGGCAGGCGGTATCGACAACGTGATGCTCATTTCTAACCTCCCACGACCGTCCGCCGTGTTGCGTTCGCACGTATTTTACCAAACCCGTGCGCACGGAGTCAAGTCTGCTCCCGAAATCAATGAACATTCTTGATTCTCACGCAAGATATGATAAAATAACGATGTTTTCTCACATTCAAAAGACAAAAACGCCATGCTTGACGCACTTGCCTCCCATCTTGACGCAATCGCCGCGCTCGCCCCAGTCTGGGGCTACGCGCTCATCTTCGCCTTCATGGCCGTCGAGAGTTCGTTCATCCCCTTTCCCAGCGAGATCGTGATGATTCCGGCCGGTTTCCTCGCCGCGCGCGGGGAACTCTCGCTCCACGCGCCCGTGCCGGACCTCGTGCTCGCCATCCTCGTCGGCCTCGCCGGCTCCCTCGCGGGCGCGTATTTCAACTACTATCTCTCGGCGAAACTCGGCGAACCCTTCCTGCGCAAGCACGGCAAGTGGTTCTTTCTCAAGCCCGCGGCCCTTGACCGCGCCTGCGAGGTGTTCAACCGCTACGGCGGCGCCACCACGTTCGTCTGCCGCCTCGTCCCCGTGATCCGACAGCTCATCTCAATTCCCGCCGGCCTCGCGCGGATGCCGCTCGGCAAGTTCACGCTCTTCACGGGACTCGGCGCCGGCATCTGGACCGGCATCCTCGCCGCCATCGGCTACGCGCTCGGACACTCCGCGGGCGACATCACCTACCTGGAACTCGTCCACAAGGGCAAGGCGATGCTCGACGCCCACCTCGTGTGGATCATCCTCGGCGCGCTCGTCCTCGGCGCGGCCTACGTCGCCGTCTCGAAGCTCGTCATGCGCCGCCGCGCGCCGACCCCTTGAACCTGAACTATCCAGACGAACTGCCCATCTGCGCGCACCGCGGGGACATCCTCGCGGCGCTCCGCGCGCATCCGGTCGTCATCGTCTGCGGCGACACCGGAAGCGGCAAAACCACCCAGCTCCCGAAAATGGCCCTCGAGCTCGGCCTCGGCGAGAAAGGACGGCGCATTGCCTGCACCCAGCCGCGCCGCCTCGCCGCCGTCACGATGGCCGAACGCGTCGCAAGCGAGCTCCAGACGCCCGTGGGCGGACTCGTCGGCTACCAGCACCGCTTCGCCCGCCGCGTGTCGCGGGATACGCGCGTCAAGTTCATGACGGACGGCGTGCTGCTCGCCGAGACATGTGCCGACCCGCTCCTTCGCGCCTACGACTGCATCATCGTGGACGAGGCCCACGAACGCTCCCTCAACATCGACTTCCTCCTCGGCATCCTCAAGCGCGTCCTCGCCCGCCGCCGCGACCTCAAGGTGGTCGTCTCGTCCGCGACACTCGACACGGCCCGCTTCGCCGCCTTCTTCGACGGCGCGCCCGTGATCTCCGTCCCGGGACGCCTCTACCCCATTGAGATCCGCTACCGTCCGCCGCCCGAAGGCGAGGAGCTCGACCTCCCCCGCGACGTCGCGGACGCCGTCGCCGAGCTGTCCCCGTCCGACGACATCCTCGTGTTCCTCCCCGGCGAACGCGACATCCGCGAGACGGCCGACCACCTCGCACATGTTCGCCACGGCGAGGACGACGTCATCCCCCTTCTCGCCTCCCTTCCCGCCGGCGAACAGCAGCGCGCGTTCCGCCTCTCGCCGCGCCGCCGCATCATCCTCGCCACGAACGTGGCCGAGACCTCCGTCACCATCCCCGGCATCCGCGCCGTGGTCGACAGCGGCCTCGCCCGCATCTCGCGCTACATCCACCGCACGCAGGTCCAGCGTCTCCAGATCGAGCCCGTCTCCCAGGCCTCCGCACGCCAGCGCGCGGGACGCTGCGGACGCCTCGGGCCCGGCACGTGCGTGCGCCTCTACTCCGAGGAGGATTTCAACTCCCGCGACGCCTACACGCCCCCCGAGATCCTGCGTTCCTCGCTCGGCGGCGTGATCCTCACGATGCTCGACCTCCGCCTCGGCGACATCGAGAAGTTCCCGTTCATCGACCCGCCCAAGCTCCCGATGGTCCGTGAAGGCCTCCGCGAACTGCTTGAACTCGGTGCCATCTGCCACGCTCCCGAAGGCGGGCCCGCCCTCACGGGCATCGGACGCAAGCTCGCGCAGATTCCCGTGGAGCCCCGCCTCGCGCGCATGCTCCTCGCCGCATCCGAAAACGCCGTCCTCCCCACCGCGATCCCCGTCGTGGCCGCCCTCGCGTGCGACGACCCGCGCCGGCGTCC
>JAFRNO010000058.1 GCA_017430155.1 Kiritimatiellia bacterium
CCGGCGCGCTGCGCGCCACGCGCCCTTTCCTGCATGTTTTCGTCTGCCATGTCCTGCTCCTTCGTCACGTTTCCTGGAGAGAAAGCATCCGCACGAGGATGTCCTGAAGCCCGAGGTGAGGCGGCGGGCGGTCTTCCCGCCTGTCGAAGCGCGGGAAGGTCGACTGGAAGTCGAAGCGCGCGTCGCCGATCCCCCATGCGTTGCCGTCCGGCCAGTCCTCCGGCACGTCCGCGGCCCGGTAGGTGGTCAGGGCCTCGGAATGCCCGTCCAGACGCGCCCCCAGTGCCTTCTCGCGCAGGTACTCGTCCGTGGTCCGCACCGCCGCGCAGGAAAGGACGCCGACGTGCCGCGCGTCCAGCCCCAGGTTGAGGAGCGTGGCGCCGAACATCCGGCGGGCGAGGTTCTTCAGGCGGGTCCGGTTCTCCTCCGAAAGCACCCTGTCCGCCTTCGTGGCGACCACGTGCGCGCCGTCGATGCGCGTGCGGATGAACGTGTCGAGCAGCCGCTGCAGGCCGCGCACGAGGCTGTTGGCGGAATCCGCGCGCGCGAACATGCGCAGGGCCTGCGCGCCGAACGCCTTCTCGGCGTTGTAGACGTCCGGACCGCGCTGGAGCAGGCCGAGGACGTCGACGAAGTAGAACAGCTGGTTCACGTCCTCCAGCCAGTCGGTGATCGGGTCCACGACGGCCCGCCGGTACGCGCCGTAGCTCCGCTCGAACCGTTTCAGCCATTCCCTGCAGGGCGCGTCCGGCTCGAAGCACGCCGGCGGCAGCGGCACGAATTGCCGCTCGGCGTCGAGCCCGAGCGGCACGTCTGCGATGTTCGCGAGGAACTCGTCGGCGGAGCCGCCCGCGCGGGACACGGCGTCCCGGCCGAGCTTCACCGTCGACGGCGTCAGCGAGAGCGAACAGGCGGCGTACTCCTCCGCGAGGAAGCGCCGGTAGGCGGCGAAGAGTTCCGGCAGCTCCTTTGCGGAGGCCGCCGCCCTGCAATAGGCCTTGTAGGGGTCGGACGAGCCGAACACGCCGCCGAAGGCATGTCCCATCCATTCGCACCACTCGCGGTACGAGCGCCCGAGCATGGGGAAGTCGGCCACGCGCTCGCCCGGCAGGTCCAGCACCTCGAGCAGGACGTCGCGGCGGCGCTTCCCGTTCCGCAGGCGCAACGCCAGGCGCAGGACCGACCAGTCCTTCGTCTTGTGCGGCCAGACGCCGTCGGCGAGGCTTTTGCGCGCGTCGGCGTAGGGGTAGAGAGGTATGCCGTCGGCATCGGACCCGGCGGCAAGATCGCCCTCCACGGGCGTCACCGTCCAGCCGTTCAGCGGACACCGCGCCGGATCGTGGTTCAGGAGATGGTTCGCGAGCGACGTGAGGAACACCGTCTTCCCGCTCCCCTTGGAGCCAAGGACGGCCACGCGGATGCGCTCCTCGCCCGAGATCGTCTCCCAGATGCTTCTGTAAATGCTTTTGTTGGACATGGCAAATCGCATGCATTATACATGATTTTGCCGCAGGCGGCAAGGCTTGACGGCGTGAAACGGAATTGATAGACTTTCAACCGCATTCGTCCTGCCCTCGACGGGGGGGGACGCGCCATCGACTTTGAAAAAGAGACGAAAGGAAAGGCCGCACGACATGCAACCGAACGCATTCTGGACAACCGGAGGAATCCTGCGCCTCCTGGCCGCGGGCCTGCCCTTCATGGGGCTCGCCGCCAGCGCCGAGACCTTCTACGCCAACGGCGGCGGCACGAAGACCACGTATGCCTACGACTGGTTCAACAAGGACAACTGGAAGGTCAAGGACAACGAAGGCAACCTCGTCGACGCGCCCACCGCGCCACAGCAGGGCGACACCGCGATCTTCGACAAAACGGTCAGCGGCATGATGTCGCTCTTTCCCGATAGCGCTGTCGCGCCCGGACTGCAGCGAGTCCAGTTCAACGCCAACAACACCATCCACCAAGGCTACGTGAGCATCCTGGCGGGCGGCGACGGACTCATCATGAACTTCGTAGGCACCATGACCTGGTACGCAGGAATCCACATCGCGGGCACGGGAGAAGCATCTGTCGACGTCCCCGCCGGCGCCACCTTCAACAACCAGAAGGGCGTGCGCACGGAGGGGAAGACCTTCGCCGTCACGCTCGTGAAGAAAGGTGCAGGTGACTTCGTCACGGCCTACGAAGGCGGCAACATCTACTACCCCATGAAGACCAAGCTCCAGGGCGGCACGCTCACCATGCGCACCACCGAGACCAGCACGGGGCACGAGTTCGTGTTCGACTCGAACGACCCCGACCTGCGCCTGAAGTTCACCACCTCCAGAAACCAGCCCCGCGACTGGACGATCCAGAACGGCTCCATTTCGGAAAGCGCCGAGGTCGACAACACCACGCACGGCCTCTCAAGCGACGCCGCCAACGGCCGTCTCTACTACCTGCGCCTCACCGGCACGCCGAAGCTCGCCGAACAGCGGTTCACGGGCCAGCTGTACAACACGGCCGGCATCGCGTTCCTGCCGGGCGCGAAGCAGGCGGGCGGCGACGACTACGTGTTCACCTTCGCCAAGGCCGTCTCCGCGGCGGGCGGCGGCATCGCCGTGACGAACGGCACCGTGCGCCTCGCGGAGGGCGCGTCCTTCACCTACCTCCTGCGCCTGGACGTGGGCGCGACGGGCACCTTCAAGGTGGAGAGCGGCAGCGGCGCGCGATTCGTGTGCGCGAACCTGGACGTCGCCGCGGGCGGCAAGCTGGACATCGCCGCGGGCGTGAACCTCTCGTTCATGCAGGCCCGGGCGGGCGGCCAGACGCTGGCGACGGGGACCTACACCGCCACGGGCGCAAACGGCTCCACGGCGGCGGACTGGATCACGGGCGACGGACAGGTGACCGTGGATCGCGCGCCGGCCATCGACCCGATCGTCCTCACCGTGGACGCGGGCACGTCCTACCTGCCCGAGGCCCTTGCGGCGTACAACCTGGCGACGGGCGAGAACGTGACGTTCGCCTCGCTCAACGGCGGCGACGACAAGGCCCGCACGCTCGTAAAGCGCGGCGCGGGACGGCTGAGCCTCACGAACGCGATGTCCTCCTACGAGGGCACGATCCGCGTGGAGGGCGGCGTTCTCTTCTCCAACGCCAAGGATGCGCTGGGCAAGACGCCCAACGACTCGCATCCCATCGCCGTCTTCCAGAACGCGCAGTACAGATGCGAGGCCAAGGCCCACAACCACAACGCCAACCGCATCTTTCGCATCCAGGGGCACGGCCCCGACGGCACGGGCGCCCTGCATATCAACAACATGACGGGCGGCAGCAGCGGCGTGGGCCAAATCTACGGTCTTGACGGCATGGCCGGCAAGATGATCCACCTGGACGGCGACGCGGCCGTCGGCGGCAACTACTGGATCGCCTACCCGTCCGTCACCTTCAATGGCCACGACCTCACGTTTGTCAGCACAAGCTCCGAGAACACGTTCAACGTCGGCAACTTCATCGGCGACGGCAACATCTACGTCACGAACGCTGCCTTCCGCGTGGGAAGCAGCATCGAATTCCAGCAGGCCACCGTCCCCCACACGCTCCATATCGGCAAGAACGCCCAGTTCCGCTTCGTGTCCTCCGCGCTCGGCGGCGCGGCGCTGAACAAGTGGAGCGTCGAGTTCGCGGCCGACTGCAACGACCTCTTCGGCGACTGGGGCTTCAACCGCCGCAACGAGACGATCGACACGTTCAGCATACCCGTGACGCTGAACAAGATGATCCATCTGCACGGGCAGATCGACCGCTGGTACGCCCACGTGCGCTTCACCTCGACCGTGACGGGCACCGGCGGCTTCGTGACCGCCAAAGACTACGGCAACAGGCGCCATTCCGGATGGCTGCACCTGAACAACCCCGCCAACTCCTTCACGGGCGGCTTCGAGTTCGACCGCGGCGTCATCTGGTCCTACTGCAACGGCGCGATCCCGGCCGACGGCGGCCCGGTGAAGCTCATGCGCAAGACCGCCACGGACACGGAGCGCTGCGTGTACGACGGCGTGGCGTTCCCCGCGCCGCACGAGGTGTACGCACTGCCGGAGCTGCAGGTGAGCGGCACGCAGACCGCCCGCGTGCAGTGCGGCGAGGGCGCGTGGAAGAAGATCGTGAAGGAAGGCGCGGGCACGCTGGAGTATTACTCGGAGGTGGGCGCGCCGCGCGTGGAAGTGAAGGCGGGCACACTCAAGCTGCCGCGCGGCGCGGCGCCCGGCCTGTGGGAGGGCATCGCCACCTATTCGAGCGCCGCCAACGCCCAGAACGCCTTCAACGGCTCCGCCACGCCCACGAACTACGTCGTGCGCGGGCCGTACATGGCCAGCGTGCGCGAGAAGGACAACGTGGCCGCCTGGTCGAGGAACAGCCTCGTCACCTACACGGGCTACATCTGGAACCGCACGGGCGCGCCCGTCACGTGGACGCTCGCGAGCTCGATCAAGGATCCGGTGACGGTGACCATCGACGGTTCCACCGTCCTTTCCGGCACCGCCGCCGCGCTCGCCTCCGCCGACGTCACGCTCACGCCCGGCCCGCACGCGTTCGAGTGGCGCGCCTGGAACGGAGACGACGACTCGGCGGGACCGCACAAGCCGGCGAACTGGGCGAACGA
>JAFRNO010000449.1 GCA_017430155.1 Kiritimatiellia bacterium
AGACGGACACGTGCGTGATCAGCAGCCACTCGGACTTTGACAGCAAGATGGTCTTTTCCGTCGACGCGCGCAGGAGCATCCGCCAGATACAGACCCGTGCGGAAGACGGCTCGGTCACGACAGTCGAGACCGGTCCCGGAAGCTCGGTAAACGTGCATTTCGAGTTCCGAATCTCACCAAACGATCTCGACAAGATGGTGGAGTCGGGGAAGTCAGAAGTGAGCGACAGTGTGGCGATATGCCCTTATTACGAGTTCAACATGTCGTTCACCGTCAACGACGCGCCGGCCAGCCAGCCAGCCGAACCGCAGGTCTAACCATCGCCAAAGGCGACACCGGTCAGCAAAAACAGAAAGGAAGAAACCATGCCCAGCGCACCCTCGACCGTAATGGAGCGATCCCACGCGCACATGCAGTACTCTCAATTCGTGAGTTTCGCCCAAAAAGCCGACGCCAAGGCGATCGCGTCAAGTACGGGCGCGTCCGGATTCGTCATCACGGCGAAAACGACACGGGACTACGTCGGCCATATCCTGCGCAGCTCCAGCTCCAAGCAAGCGAACGATGCCGTCCGAACTCGTTTCATGGACACCATCTTGCAGATGTTCGGCGTGACCGACCAGAACGACCTCCCGGATGAGGTCAAGACGGCAATGACACTTGAAGACTACGGCCAGGGCAAGCCCCTCACGGCGCGTCGCATCCTTGCCGTCCAGAAGGTCGTGGACGCGCACTTCGACTCCCTTGTCACGCCCCTTCAGGCCAAGGTCTCGGAGATGATTGACTCGTTCAGCGAGGTCAGGAAGAATCCCGACATCGGGCAAAAGCTCGTTAGAACCGCCGTTCGGGCATGCGTCGGGAACCAGGCGCTCCTTGACTTCGTGTCGGAGCACATCAAGGAACTTGTCATTGACGAGTTCTCCGGCTCGGACTCGCCGATTCTGTGCACCGTCGCGGCCTTCAACAAGAAAATCGACGATTTCGCCGCCATGTTCAGTCTCCTGCAGGAGACCGCCAACGGCAATCAGGCCGTGATGGAGACGGGGAAGAAGTTTCTCGCGGGCCAAATCCGCATGCACCTCAAGCCGGAAGAGTTCAAGGTCCTCCTGGCGTCTGCGAAAGCCGTGACGACGGAACACGTGGTCTCCCTCGTCGAAAGTCTCGCGGACAAAGGCCAGAACGGTTCGGCGAAGAAGCTGAACGACAAAGTCCAGGAACTCACGAGCGTCCTCGACGACGCAGCGGGCAGATGCAAGGCGGCCCTCGACAAATACAGAGGGGTCGACAAAGCGTGCGGCCGCGACTTCCTCCTCAAACTGATCTTGCAATCGTGTGGCGACACGACACTCCATGGCAAGGTCAGGGACGTTCTCTCGTCACCCGTCGCCGGCAACTTGAAGGCGATTTACCGCGACGTCGCGGCCGACCTTCGGAACGAGACCCCGCCCAAACCGGGGGAAGGCGTTCCCAACCTCGGCAAAATGCCATACGGGCAGAGACTGTATGCGGCGGATTTCGTCGATCGCGAATCCCCCAACCTCGATTTCCTGAAGACCGTCGTGGACGGACTCTGCGGCACGCCCGCCAATGCCAGCGGCCCCGTGAAACCGGCGGACGGGAACGTGCGCAACGGGGCCGACGACATCGAGTTCCGCCAATACGTCAAAGACGTCATCGGTCCGGCCGCGGAACGCGCGACGGAATCCGACAGGGAGGATTTCCTTGCCGGTGCGGTTAAAGGCGACGGAGCCGTTGCGGATCTGATGCGTTTTGTCTTCTTCAGAAGAATCGGAAGGACGCCCTACAAATCGGCCGAAACGACAAGGGGCTACTTCCAAGACACGCTCACACGCATGCTCCGCCAGAAGATCCCCACTGGCTGTGCCCAACTCATGGCCCAAGACGAGCCGATAAAAAAGTTCAGGGAAATCGCCGGCAAGAGCCATATCACCCTGTCCATGCCGGGCGGGGGGGCTGAACTAATCGACTCCTTCAACTACAACCATGCCCTTGACCAGATCACCGCATTTGTCACCGGCGGCAAGAAACGGAGCTACGATGACATCGGGGACAGTGACGACGCCGAACTGGGCAAGGTCGTCGTCGTCATGTCCCTGCTCGCCCAAGACCTCGGCGACCTGGCGTTCAAGGGCCCGGCGCGCGCGCTCAATCCCGACTACGACCCGCGCACGGACGTGTTCGAGGAGTCTCGAATCAAGCCGACATTCAACATTGAGGAGAAGACGCCCTCGCACCCCAGAATCTCGCTGGAAATCGACAAGGACGGCGGCCTCCAGGTCAGCGTCAGTTGCCACCGGGACATCGGCAAGCTCAACGTCCTTCGACCCACAGGGGAAACGTACGCGAAAATCGATCTGGCGCGAAGCGACAGCACGATGAACGTCGACTTCGCGTTCAGCATCAACGCAACGTCATTCGGATTGATGGCGGATGCGGCAGGGGCCGAACGGAAAGTCGAAATCAGCGCGTCTGACATAGCCTGGGACGAGTTTGAGCTGACGCCTGACCTGCACGACCCGGAAGGCTTAAAAGGCGTGAGCATATTCCCTCCCCCGTGGACAAGCCTGAAAGAACCTGGCGAAGGAGTTAGGGACGCGTTTGACTTCCTGAATCCCAACACCCTGATCGACATGCAGGAAATGGTCAGGCACATGGATGAATTGGAGAGAAACCCGTTGATGAAGAAGGCCGAGGCACAAGACAAAGGCACAGGGGTTCCCCCGCCGGCAAGCAACGTGGAGGTCACCTCCAGAACGGACAAGATTCGCGCAGCCGTCAAGGAGGCTGTCAAAGGCGCCAAGGAACTTGCCCATGAACTTAAGGGAAAAACCTTTGGGGAGCACAAAAAGCAAAAAGGGGAAACCGGGCAACAGGGATCTTAACAAAAACAGAAAGGAACAGAAAAATGGACCTGAAAGAAATCGCAGATGGACTGTCTGCCAAGTTCAAACTCAGCGGCCTCACCATTGAAGACGGCGAGCTGGCGCTTGAGATCGACGGTATGCCCATCCTTCTCGGAGAGGCCGGGGGCGAGGCAATCCTCATGACAGGCTTCATCGGAGAAGCGCCGTCGGAGGGCGGCGAGGCGTTTGCCAACTTGCTGCTGGAGGCCACGACGGCCCTCATGGACACGAAATCCGCGGCCCTCGCGCGCAACCCGGAGACAGGCGCATACATGCTCGTGCAGCGCCTCGCCCAGGACCGTCTCGCGCTCGAAGCCTTCTGCGACGAACTGACCGCTTTCGTGAACCTGCTCGAGACATGGCGCAAGATGCTCGAGGACTTCCGTCCTGCCGCAACCGCCGCGAAGGCCGCGACCGACGCGCGGCCAAGCGCGCAGGAACTCTCCATGTCCGGTTTCATGCAGGTGTAATAACCGAACAAACCCCCTTGCGCACGGGCGGCGCGTTTGATAAACTATGCGCCGCTTTGCATAATTGGTCCCGTCGTCTAACGGTTAGGACACCAGGTTTTCATCCTAGTAACAGGAGTTCGACTCTCCTCGGGACTGCCAAAGCCTTTATTACTTGCGCGATTCCTGGAGCAGCTTGCCGATCTTGAGCATGCGCTCGTTGAGGTCGGCGAACGTGACGTCGGCGGAGTAGACGTCCTTGTAGTAGCTGTACGCCTTCTCGTAGTCCTGCGCCTCCTCGGCGCAGAGGCCGAGCTGGTAGACGACCTTCTTCTTCAGGTCGTCCATCGTGGGAATCTGGTCGCGCGCCGTCTCCAGCTGCATCACGGCCATGTCCGTCTGCCCCTTCTTGAGGAAGCACATCGCGAGGTAGTAGAGCGCCTGCAGACGGTCCTTCGGGGACTTCTGCGCGAGCTGGAGGTGCTGCACGGCGTCGTCGTAGTACTCGTAGATGTAGTACTGGTAGCCGAGCTCGAAACGGAGGTGCAGGTCGTTCGGGTAGTGGTCCACGCGCGTGGCGAGGTCGTCGAACACGAACTGGTTCTTCTCCACCTCGAGCGCGTCCGCCTCTTCCGTCTTGCCCTCCTTGCGCAGCTCCTCGATGCGGGCCTCGTAGTCGGCCGCGCGCACGGTGGAGAGCATGCGGTCGAGCTCCGGGTCGGCCGAGTTGACCTGCTGCGCCTGCTCGAGCGTCTGGATCGCCTCCGGGAAGCGCTTCGACTGCATGTAGAGACGCGCCAGGGCCCGGTAGAAGTTCATGTTGTTGGGCTCTTTCTCGATCTGCTTCTTCTTCTCCTCGATGAGGGCCTCGGCGTCGTCGCCCGTCACGACGGCCTTGTTGGCCTGGTCGAGCTTCTTGGCCTGTTCCTTGTTCGCGAGGATTCCCTGGAAGCCGCCCTTCTTGCCGATGGAGTCCGACCAGCCGCTGGACATGGTGGTCTGCGCCTCGGCGTTCTTGAGGAGCTGGAGGATGCGCTGGTCGCCCGGCTTGAGCTTGGCGAGCTTGTCGTAGGCGTCGCGCGCCTTCGCGTAGTTCTTCGCCATCATGTAGTAGGTGGCGATGCGCTCGAGCAGGTTCGCGTCCCCCTGGTTGCCGGAGTAGGCGGCCTCGACGGAGATCGCGGCGGCCTCGGGCTTGCCGGCGGCCTCGGCGGCCTTCACGGCGGCGTCGATGTTGTCCGGGTCGAGCGGGTTGATCGAGAGGAGCTTCTCGGCCTCGGCCATGGCCTCCGCGCCCTTCCCCTTCTTGACGAGACCCATCACCTTCGAGCGCTGGAGCATGCTCTTCATCTTCGCGCCGAACCCGCCGCCGCCCGCCTGGCGGAACTGGGCGATCTGGGCGGCGCGCAGGAGACGGCGCGTCTCCAGCGTGTCCGGCGAGCACTCCAGAGACTGCGTGAGCATCTCCACGGCCAGCTCGTACCGCCCGGCCTCCAATGCCTGCCGTCCGCGGTTCATGAAATTCTGCGCCTTCTGCGCATTTGCGTCGTTCGCCATAACTTCTAACTCCTTGAATTGGACGCACACAGTATACCACGCCGCGCGCCTCCGCGCAAGTGGTCAGTCGCCGGGCCGCAACGTCGGGTCCACGTCGACCGCCAGCGCCGCGTCGCCCGTGACGTTGCGCCGCCAGTAGGCGAGGCCCGCGATCATGGCCGCGTTGTCGCCGCAAAACTTCGGCTGCGCGAGCAGCAACGGCACGCCCGCCGCCTGCGCGACCTCGGCGAGGCGCGCGCGGAGCCGTCCGTTCAGCGACACGCCCCCGCCCACGACGAGCGACTTGTACGCC
>JAFRNO010000450.1 GCA_017430155.1 Kiritimatiellia bacterium
ATGCTGGCCGAGAGCAGGTAGTGGTCGGTCGGATAGCGGTCGGTGCCGGGCCGCTTGTCGTCGTGCGTGACGAAATCGCGCACGCGGATGCCGTCCGAAACGTAGATGTAGTCGCAGCGCCGCCAGTCGATGCCCTGGATCTTGCCCCAGTTGTGGTAGGTGTTGATCGGGCCGGGATCCTTCTTCTCGGAGATGTCACGCGCGTCCTTCAGCACCTTGCGCGCCTCGATGGCGGGCTCGGTGGCCGGGCCGCAGTTGTGGTCGCCCACGAACACGACGGGCAGGCCCTCGGCGAAGGTCTTCATCCGCTTCAGGATCAGCTTCATCCCCTCGATGCGCGCAAGCTCCGAACGGTGGTCGGTGTGCGTGTTGATGAAGCAGAACTTGCGGCCAGTCGCCTTGTCCGCGAGGATGAGGTAGATGCACGGACGGATGTTCGCCGCCCCCCAACCCTTGGAATGCGGAACGTCGGGCGTCTCGGACAGCCAGAACACGCCCTTCTTCACGAGATCGAAGCGGCTCTTGCGGTAGGCGACGGGATCGGTGATCCCGTAGTCGTCCACCACCTCCCAATCCTTCAAGCCGGCGCAGAGGTCGGCGTACGGCTTCTCGTGGACCTCCTGCAAGCCGAACACGTCCATGTCCAGCCTGCGCAGCAGCCCCATCAGGTCCGCCTTGCGCGCCTCCCAGCCGTTGCCGGCCTTGTCGTCTTTGGCGCTCAGGCAACGCACGTTGCACGTCCCCACGCGCAGCGCCAGCGGCTTCGCGCAGTTCTCCGCATTTTGCGTGCAGCAGCCGGCAACTGCGACGGCCATGAGCGCCACGGCGAGTTTCTGAATCTTTATCATTTTCATGTTCTAATTCCTTTCTTTTCACATTCAGCGGTACGCCGTTGGACAGCGGCATGACAGCAAAGCTACTTTCTTTTCCCTCTCAGCGCGCGACGGAGCAATTCCAGGAAGCGCGCGTCCTTGGTCCAGTAGGCTTCAGGGTGGAACTGGAAGCCGAATATCGGCAGACGCTCGTGCTCGATCGCCTCGACCACGCCGTCTTCCGCCTTTGCCGTCACGCGGAAGCCGGGGGCGATCTTCTGGCACCGCATGTAATGCGACGAATTGACCGTGAGCTTCCCCTCCCCGAACACCCCGACCATCAGCGATCCGCCAGGGGAAACCGTCACCGGATGCTCCGCCCTCTCGCCGGTGCGCTCAAAGCGCTTGGCGTCCTTGTGGACGAGCTTCCTGTCGTCCGGGACGGCCGCGAGCGTGCCGCCGAAATGCCGGTTGATCACCTGGCAGCCGTGGCAGACGCCGACGATCGGCAACCCTCTCTTCGCAGCAAGCGCGATGACTCGCCCCTCGAACGCGCAGCGGCGCGGGTAGTCATTGCCCTTGATGCCCCCACCGATCATCACGGCGTCGCACTGCGAAAGGAACTGGTCCGCCGCCGCATCCTCCATCTCCGGCAGCACGACGGGCAAACAGCCCGCCTTGAGGATCGCCTCGGCCATGTTTCTCCTTACCGACACGACGCCGTTCGTCTGGCAGTAATCCGCGATGGCGACGACCGGAAGCCGTTCGCCCGCGGCGACGCCCGTCGCAACGAGCGCGGCGGCAAAAAGAGTCATCATCGTTGTTTTCATTGTACGCATGTTTCACCTCTTTTTACTTGAACAAAATCATGAGTCCAAGCGTTTTCTGTTTATGTAGACGCTCCGAAGCGCCACCACGGCGAGGCGATCGGGGAGCCCTTCTTGCCCCAGCAGTCGATTGGACACACCACGAAGCGCACGTCGCGCCGTTTGGGGATGTCGGCGCGTGCGAACGCGCACGCGACCGGTTCCACGTCCTCCTCCTCGGCCATGTAGGCGTTCGGGGAGAACACGCGCTTTTCCTGGATCACCTGCGTCATGTCGGCGACGCGCATCTCGGCCGTCACCGAGAAGTCGAACCCGCGGCTGGGCGACGCGGCGCCCGTGACGATCGGCGGGAAGGACACAATGACCTGCTTCCGCGGCTTCGGATCGAGCTTCCTGCCGCTCTTGTCGCGGCGATGGCCGTCGTCGATCTCCGCCACGGAGACTTCGGCATCCGCTGGGAACGCAGGTGCCTGGGCGGCTGCGGCACGCGCGGCAAAGTCGTACTTCGGTGTTCCATTCGGCGGCACCGTGTGCCCGCCGAAGAGCGGAACCGCCCAGTCGGGGCCGAGCTGCCGGTCGCAGACGAACTCGCGCCTGTGGAACGTAATGCGGTCGTCGTAGACCTCCATCACCATCCCCTGCTTCACGCGCTTGATGTCGATCATGTCCATCTCGTACGGCGGATCGCGGTTGGCGTCGGCCGTGGAGTGCCCGTTCTCGCGGCCGGGCGGCGTGAAGGCGTAGCCGCGCGCGTAGGAGCAGTTGACCGCCGTGAACGCTCCCTGCCAGATCGAGCGCTCGTCCGTCAGCGAATAGTGGCTGTGGCCCGAGAGCGCAAGGGCGTTCGGAAACGCGGCAAGGGCCTTCGCCGTCTCGTCGAACGGACGCATGGACGACAGGTTCACCGTGCCGGGCAGAGGATCGTGCTGGGCGTAGAAAAACGGACGGTCGCCCGGGAGCGTGGGCGCCACCTTCGCGACAAACTCAGGCGCGGGGTTCGCCTCGACAGGCATTCCGACCGCAAGGGGGAACTTGTCGCCCGCCTTGGGGCTGGGATGGCCGACCTGGGAGTGCCAGTTGCGGAGGATGAACGTGTAGCCCTTGACCGTCCGCGCGCGGATCGGCTCGTAGCCCTCGTGGAAGAGGCGCCGCCAGAACTCGTCGCGGTGGAAGAAGAAGCTCTCCGGCTCGGCCTCCTCGCGCGTCTTGAACTTGGCGCCGGCGTAGGAGAAGCCGTCCACGTCGTGGTTGCCGGTAAGGAAGAGGCGCGTCACCGTGCCGCCGTCCGATCGCCGGTCGCCGGGAAACACCTTGAACCAGGTCGTCGCGACGGCCTCGAACTCCGGCAGCTTGTTCCAGGTGGTGAGGTCGCCGGTGACGAGCACGGCGTCCACCTTCCGCCCGTCGAAGTAGCGCAGGGCCTTCTCGAACCAGTCGGCGTTCGAAAGGGCCGTGACGTGGATGTCCGAAAGGATGCCGACGCGCAGGTTGGGCGCGGCGGCGCCTTGGGCAAGCGCCGGTCCGGCCACGCCGAACGCCGCCGCCGTCTTGATGAAGTCTCGCCTGCCGAGTGACATGGTTTGATAGTTTGATCGTTGGGTAGTGGG
>JAFRNO010000451.1 GCA_017430155.1 Kiritimatiellia bacterium
CTAATGCGCATGAAACTCATTCTCGCAACAGCTGCCTGTGCGCTGGCATGCTCCGCATTGGCAGGAACCAATGACGTACCCGTCCTCGAGGAGCCCGTCGATTCGGCTCTTCAGGCCAATGCCGGAGCCGACGTGCGCATCCGCGAAGAGATCATGCACAACGTGCCCGGGCTGCCCGGCGCGCCGGGCGCCATGGTGCCGCGCGCCTACCGGAAGAACCTCAACCACCTGCGCGTCCGTCCGCGCGTGTGGGGCGAGCTCGACTACGAGGAGTTCACGCTCTACGGACGCCTCACGGACGAATTCCGCGAGCACTTCATTGAAAACGGCACCAAGCGGAAGTACCGCGCCTACAACTTCCCCGACGAAGTAATACTCGACAGTCTCTGGATCCAGGGCATGGGGCTCTTCGACGGGTTCTTCGACTTCCGCATCGGGCGCCAGGACCTCTTCGAGCGCGGACACTCCGTGTTCGGCCTTGACCGCACGCTCTTCGACGGGGCGCCGTACGTGGGTTCGCGCAGCTGCTACGCGGACATGATCAAGCTCACCTTCCACACCACCGACACGTCGAAGCTCGACGCCTTCGCCCTCTACGACAACGGGCGCAACGTCTTCCGCTACGGCAACCGCAACTCCCGCGGACGCCCGATGAACGCCATCCACCCCGGCGACTCGCCCGAGATGGACGAGTGGGGCGGCGGACTCGTCTGGCACGATCTCCTCTTCGAAAAGCGCCTTCCCTACAAGCTCTACATAATCCACAAGCACAACGAGGACTACACCGCCTTCAACGGACGCCACGTGCGCGACAAGCAGCTCTCCACCTTCGGCGTGCTCCTCCAGCCCCAACTCACGGAGAACCTCTCCTTCGAGTTCGAGGGCGCGCATCAGTTCGGCACGGCCGACAGCGGCCGGAAGCAGGCGGGCGGAACGATGGGCTACGCGGCCGTCGACGTGCACAAGGACCGCGCGTCAGCCGGCTACAAGCCCTACTCGCGCCTCAGCGCCTACTACCTCTCCGGCGACAAGCACCGTACGGGCGAAGACGACAACGACACGGCCTGGGATCCGCTCTGGGGACGCTGGCCGCAGGATTCCGAGATGTTCCAGTACGGCACGCTCTACGGCCTCGGCTACTGGAGCAACATGCTCTACACGAAGGCTGAGCTCGGCGTCGACATCGGGCCGCACCATCGCGTGGCAGCGTACTCGGGACCGATCTACGCCGCCGTGCAGGACCATCTGGGCCATGCCGACGGATCCGGCGACAGCATGTTCAAGGGCGTCCTCTCCGTGCTGCGCTACGACTTCCCGCTCATCCTCGCCCCGAAGAACGCGCACGGCACCGACCGCTTCGAGGTCTTCGGACACATCATGGCGGAAATGTTCAACCCGGGCGACTACTACGATTCGTCGCGCCCGGCGTACTTCATCCGCTGGGAAATCACCCTCAAGTTCTAACCGTTACAGGCCGCCCATGATGAGCGAGCCGAAGGTCGAGACCGGCGTCGTGTCGCGGTAGTTGTCCACGATCTGGCGCACGTCCTTGATGAGGGCGTTCACCTCGTTGTACAGCTCCTGGTCGGTCATGAGCTTGCCGAGCGTGCCCGAGCCCTTTGCCAGGCGCGCGGACACGCCGTTGAGGTTCTCCAGGAGCTCGGCAGCGTCCGCCCCGAGCTTCTTGTCGTAGACGAGGCGTCCCGCGAGGCCGTCACCGGCCTTGAGGTCGTCCGTCACCTTGCGGATGTTCGCGAGCGCCGCCTTGAGATCGGCGTAGGCGGTGTCGTTCGTGGACAGCAACTGCCCGATTGTCCCCTCGCCGCGTTCCACGCGCGCGGAGATTTTGTCGATGTTCGCGGCGGCCGACTTCACGGTGTCGAGCGCCTCCTTCGCCGAGGCGAGCGCGCTGCGGATGTCGGCGTGGACGACGTCGTTCGTTGAGAGGAGCTTGCCGACCGTGCCCTCGCCGCGCTCCACGCGCGCGGAGATCTTGTCGATGTTCGCGGCGGCGGACTTCGCCGACGCGATCGTGTTGCTGAGGGTGTTGTAGACGGAATCGTCCGAGGAGAGAAGCTTGCCGACCATGCCCTCGCCGCGCTCCACGCGCGCCACGATGGCGTTGAGGTTGGCCGCGGTGGTCTCGAAGTTCGTCACGATGCTCCGCACGTTGCCGTCCGACGTGAGGTCATTCAGGTTGCGCGCGATGGCGCCGAGGTCGCGCATCCAGTCGACGGGAGGTTCGCCGTGGAAGACCGTCGTCGCGAGCGGAAGAGGTTCGCCCGTTCCCTCCTCCAGCAGCAGGTAGTTGCCGCCGAGCAGGGAGAGCGCCGACACGGACACGCGGTAGGACTTGCGCAGCACGACGTCGTCGTCCACCGACACCTGCACGAGGATGTTCGACGTCCCGAGCGTGATCTTCTCGACGGATCCCACCTTCATGCCCCGGTAGACCACGTTGTCGCGCTCCTTCAGTCCGCCCACGTCCTTGAAGGCGATCGTCGCCTGCGCGCGCTGACGTCCGAACACCATGTCCACGCCGGAGATAATGATCGTGAAGTACCCCAGCAGCGCGATCACGGCCACCATGAATATTCCAACGACCACTTCTGAAAAAACGTCGCTGTTTTTCCTGCTCATTTCCTGTTCTCCATCCTGTTTGCTGACAAAGGTTCCCTACCGCTCCACGCGGATGCGCCGCGGCGCCGTGCGGGCACGCACGGCGGGGTCGTACATCGCCTCCACCGACACGCCCGGTGCGATGAAGTCGCCCGAGCTGACCACACGCACCGCGTAGTAGGCGCGCGCCATGCGTCCCTTCTCGCCCGAGTCGCAGAAGCGCTTCGAGAAGAAGAGCATGCGGTCGTCGCGCATCTCCCGGCGCATTTCCCAGTCAAGCGTCTTGGCGTCGTCGATCCAGGGATAGGTCGACCCGTCGACGCGCGTGTTACTGGCCTCGAAGCAGGCCGGCAGGAGGTCCTCGACCACGAGATCGGAGTAGACGCGGTTCTGACGGTCGCCGACCGTGAGCTCCACGACCACGAGGTCGCCGCGCGAAAGCTGGTCGAGATTGGCCTCCGAGCCGTCCGAGAGGAAGTAGCGGCGCGTGATCTGGATGCCCTCGACCACGGCCGGCAGGGATGCGGCGTCCGGCAGGGCGAGGCAGGTGGCCGTCACGTACGCAGGACCTTTCCCGGCGTTCGTCAGAACCACGTCGCCGCCGCCGCGGAGGACGTGCACCTTCTTCACGGGGAGCTTCGTCTCGCGGCCGTCGGCCACGCACGTCACGTCGGGGTCGCCCTTCACCGCGCGCGTCCGGTACCAGGTGCCGAGCGCGAGCAGCGCGTGCGCGTTCCCGGCCGTGGTGCCCCAGTGCGCGTTCTCCTTGCCGCGGCGGTCGTTGAGGTAGACGACGAGCCCCGGCAGGCGCGCGTCCTGCGGATCGAGGTCCATGAGCGCGAGGATCGCGAAGGACGCCGTCTTCACGTCCTCCGTGGGCAGCGAGGCGGTGAGTTCCACGGCGCGCGCGCGGTCGCCACCGCGCACGAAAGCGCGGGCAAGGCGGACGCGGTCGAGCGTGGACAGCTGCGCGCGGCGGTCGAACCAGTACAGCTGGCGGTCGGCGTCCGGCGCACCGGCAAGCGCCAGGTTGTGGCAGGCGTAGACGCTCGTCGTGGCGTTCGTGGACATCGCCCACGTGCGCAGGAACCCCTTCACGTGCGCGAGCTGCTGGGCGGGGACCTTGAATCCGGCCGCATCGGCCTCCACGAGGAAGTGCGCGGCCCAGAGCGACACGCCGCGGTCCCAGGGCGGATAGGAGCTGTCGGGCCACATCGAGAAGTCGTTCGAGTGGATCATCGACACGACGCGGCGGATGCCCGCGTCCACGGCCTTCTGCGAATCGGCGGCGGTCGTCGTCTCTTCCACGGGCAGCATGTTCAGCACGCCGCCGGCGGCGATAAGCGGGAAGACGCGCGAAACGGTCTGCTCAAGGCACCCGTGCGGATAGGCGGCGAGGTACTCGAGCGCGGAGGCGAGTTCGCCGAGGCCGCTGGACGAGACCCTGAACGTGCGGCGTGCGGCTTCGGGCAGCACGGCGGCCGTGTTGCGGAAGGTGTGCGATTCGCCCGCCGCGAGGCACGCCGTCTCGGCGGTCTTCGTCCACGCGGCGGCCGGACGCACCGGCAGGTCGATCGTGACGGTATGCTTTTCGCCCAGGCCCTCCGAGGTGAAGACGAGATGCCCTTCGCCGACGGAGGAGGAGGCGACGACCGGTATGGTGATCGTCTCGGAGGCGTCGTTGGCGAGCTTCACCGATCCCGCGGCCGACGCGCCGGACGCGCAGGCGGCGGAACCGTCCACGCGCAGCCCGAACGAGGCCGTGCCGTCCTTCCCGCTGCGGTTGGAGAGCGTGATCGTGGCGTTGAACGTGTCGCCCGGCGCGGCGAAGCGCGGCGCGTCCGCCTGCATCACGAGGTTCGGCGCGACCTTCGCCTGCACGGCGCCGGCGCCCGTGGCGCGCGTGTTGTACGCGACGGCCGTCACGCGCACCTCGCCGACGAACTCGGGCAGCGTGAACTTCACGTCGGCGCGTCCGTCCTTCAGCGGCACGTTCAGCTTCCAGGTGCTGAGCGGCTTGAACCGCCGGTTCGGCACGGGGCTGATGCGGCTGAACAGGTCGTCGTCCGCGCCGCCGCCCATCTTCACGCCGGAGCGCTTGAGGCGGTCTTCGACGATGGGCAGCAAGTAGTTGTAGAGGTCATAGAGCGGGTGGAAGGCGTCGCGCGTGGCGCCGAACCAGGCGACGGGATCGGGCACCTTCTCGTCCGTGAGGATGTGGATGCCCTCGTCCACCACCGTCACTGCTGCGTATGTGCCGCGCACGCCGTCGGAGCCCTGCGCGCTCACGTGCGCCACGAGTTCGCTGCCGCCCGTGTCGCCGCACGTCACGTCCGCCGCCACGTGCACGTCCAGCGCGCTGTCGCGCGTGGCGACCTTGATCGGCACCACGCCCCAGGCGCGGTTCGCGGCGTGCCGCTGGCCGGCCGTGGCGGACTGCACCACGCTCAGCGCCACGTCCACGCCCGGGGCCAGCTCCGCCTTGACCGGCTCGAGCTCGATCTCGGCCGTCGCGTTCGTGAGCGCGATGACGCGGGAGTAGGCGACGTCGCGGTTCATCACCTCCAGCCAGGCATACCCCTTGAACGGCGCCTTCACCGCGATGCGCGGCACGTCGCCGGGATGGTAGAGCGGTTTGTCCGCCACGAGCGTCACGTGCGACGGCGTGGCGAGCGAGGTCCGCACGGACGCGTCGTCGTCCGCGCCGCCCACCCAGTAGGACGCGCCGAACGAGGCGTCGGTGGCGGGGTCGCGCAGCGTCACGGCGTAGTCGCCGCAGGACGAGCGGGGCACTTCGAGCGTGGCGACGCCCTCCGCCGTCACGCCCACCTCCACGGGCGCGCCCATCGGGTAGCGCACCTTGTCGCTCATCCACTCGAAGAAGCCGTTGTCGTTGCGCTTGAGTCCGTAGACGTGCTCGATGCGCTCGAAGCGGGCCTCGAGCTTCCGCGCGCCGGCGTGCGGCGTGCCGTCGGGATTGACGAGCGCCACGCGGCACGCCTGCGGCCGGCTGTTCTCGCGCAGCACGTCCGGCAGCATCACGCCGATGTAGTAGGGGTAGACGTGGAGCGTGCAGGTGGCGCGGCCCGCGGCGGGACGTCCGCCCGTCTCGAACACAAGCCCCTGCGCCGTCATCTTCACGGCCGCCCGCGGACGGCTCCGCGGCGGCAGCGCGGCCGCGAACTCGGCGCGCCCCTTGGCGTCCAGCGTCTGCTTGTTCAGCGTCTCGTAGTTCGGCTGGAGACGGCGGTTCTCGTCGCCGAAGCGGAACTTGTTCCACCCGCGCGGCGCGAACGGTTCGTCCGCGAACGACACGGCTCCCTCGACCGGCAGACCCTTCGCGGGGCCGCCGAAGAGATGCTCGGCCGCGACCGTGAACGCGATGTTCGATACGGAGAGGTCGGCCGGCGTCTCCACCTTCACGCGGATCTGCGGCGGCACGAACTCCTCGATCCGGATGTCCCGAGAGCCGATGACGACGTCGGGGTCTCCGGGCACGGCGACGTCGATGCACCACCTGCCGCTCATCTGGCTGTCCGTCACGGCGAAGGATTCCGCCGCCACGGCGCCCGTCCGGTCAACCATCTCGGTCTTCGAGTCGAAGAGCCTTCCGTCCGGGTCGATGAGCTTGACCTTCACGGGAAACGCCTTCTTCGGCGCATTTCCGTCCGCCCCGCGCAGGAGCGCGTGCACCAGGATTTTCTCGTTGTGGCGGTAGATGCCGCGGTCGGTCCACACGAACGCCTCGAACGCGTTCTTCGCCACGTACTCCCGGCGCGCGCCCTGCTCGATCGTCTCGTCGAGGGGCTTGCTGAGCGCGAGGAAGGACATGTCGCCGCCGTTCTTCCGCGAGGCGACGACCGCGAACGTGTCCGCGTCCTTCGC
>JAFRNO010000452.1 GCA_017430155.1 Kiritimatiellia bacterium
GCCGTCGTTCGTCTATGCGACGATGGGCGACCTGCGCCTCCGCGCCGGGTCGCACGTGTGCCTTGCCGACAACCCCGCGAACAACACGGGCGCGTACAAGGGCCCGGGCGTTGAGGGCTTCACCGTCCATGCATTCACCGACCCGGTGCGCGGCATCTTCTCGGATGGGTCTGAACTGCAGATCGTGGCGTCCAACGAAACGGCCTGGGTCTCGGTCAAGCCGCTCACCGACCGCGCGTTCCTCGGCTGGGTGACGAACGGGGTTGAGGTCGCGGGCGCGACGGAAATGGAATTCGCCATCGAAAACATCGACTGCGACTACGAGGTCGAGGCACTCTTCGAATACAGGGAGTTCTGGGTGAACCCGACCGAGACGGACGACTCGGGCGACGGCACCGCCGCCGCGCCGAAGAAGACCATCGCCGCCGCCGCCGCGCTCGCGCTTGACGGCGAGACGATCCACCTCGCGGAAGGCACGTTCGAGCCGTTCGCTCTCACCTCCTCGATAAGGATCACGCTCCTCGGCGCGGGCCCGGGCAAGACGATCATCGACGGTGGCGGTTCGAACACGTGCGTCCGCCTCGGCTCCAACGCGACGCTCAAGAACGCGAGCCTCGTCAACGGAGCCGCCAAGAACTACGCGGGTGGCGTTTACGGCGGTACAATCGAGAACTGCGTCGTCTCGAACTGTGTGTCGATGTCTTGGTATGACTGCTACGGGGCCGCTGCCTACAACGCGACCGTCGTGAACTCGCTTATCGTGAACAACGTAAACACGAATTCGACATCCAGAGGCCGCGCCGCCGGCGTGAGCAACTGCAAGGTCTATAACTCGACGATAGCGAACAACGTTTCCGCTGGATATCCCGGCGGCGCGTACTACAGCCATCTCAAGAACTGCATCGTCTACGGCAACACCGCGAGGTCCGGCTATTCGGAATACAATGAAATCGGAAGCTGCCAGAACGAGACGCTCTCGACCGGTATTTCGGACGACATTATGGCGCAGTCCAACCTCATCGGAGTCGACCCGTGGTTCATCGACGCGGCTAACGGCGATTACCGCCTGACCGCAGGCTCGCCGGCCATCGACGTGGGCGAGAACGTGCCGCAGGTCTCCTACGCGGGCGCGCTCGACCTCGCGGGCGAACGCCGCATCAAGAACAGCATCATCGACTACGGCTGCTATGAGGGCGGCATCGTCACCGGCGCGCCTCCTGCGCCCGTTGCCACTGGCATGAGCGCCAAGGCCGGGAAGGGGCTCCCGTTCGTTTGGGCGGCAGTTCCCAACGCGGCGGAATATCGTATTTACCGCGGCACTTCTGACGACGTCGCGTCCGCAACGCTTGTCTGCACCACGACCGCCACGAACTACCTCGATCTCGCCACAACGGGCGGCACGGACTACTACTACTGGATTTCCGCCTACGCCAATTCCGAATTCGGCGAGAGCGCGAAGTGCGGTCCCATCGCCGTGACGTCCTACGCGGACCTCAAGATCGAAACAGCGTCGCTTCCCGCCGCGACGGAGGCCGTTCCGTATTCGGTGCAGCTCGAATGTTCCGGCAACGTGGGCGCGGCGACATGGAGTTTGCCCGATACTTTCGTCACGCGCGAGGCAAACAGCTTCAACGGAAACGTGGGCGAGGAACTGGAGAATCCGTTCCCAGATTCCTACTATGGAGGCGCGGTGATAGACCTGCCGTTCGCCTTCAAGTGGTTCGGAGAGACATACACACAGGTCACGATATCCGACGATGGCGGACTCTACTTCGGTGACAACGACGGCTGGCTCGGATGGTCACGCTACTACATCGACGACGACCCGAAGATTGCCGTGCTGGAGGGCGTGTCCGGCATGGGCGACGGTGCCAAGTTCACGGGAATTCGCGTCGACAGCCAGTCTGACCACATCACGATTGTGTTCACGGGGAACTACGGCGGCTACTCGTCGAGTCCGCTCGAATGTTCCGCCACGCTGTACCCCGACAACACCGTGCGCCTCGCCTACGGTCCGGATTGCACGAAGGGCGGCTACATCGCCTATTCCAACGGTTCGGAGGAGAGCGCCGTCGAGATCTACCGCACGCGCGACGTGAGCTTTGCGGGAATGGACGACATCATCATCTCCTATCTGCCAAACAACAGCGGATTGGCAGTTTCCGAGGATGGCCTCCTCACCGGCATCATTGACTACGCGGGCAGCTATACGGTCTCCGCGCTCGTGACCGATACCGACAACGGTGATGTCGCCTACAAGACCTACACCCTCACCGTGAACGCGAACGCGAACGCGCGTCCCGTGATCGACTCCACCTCGCCCGCCACGGGCGGGTCGTCGGCGCCCGAGGACATTGCGCGCGTGGTGATTCCCGCCGGTGACAGCCAGGCGTTTTCGGTCGCGGCGCGCGATCCCGAAGGCACGGCGCTGAATTATTCTTGGTTCCTTGATGACAATCTTGTCTCTAGCGGATCTAGCTGGACCTTCGCCACCACCGACGCAGACCTCGGGCAGCAC
>JAFRNO010000453.1 GCA_017430155.1 Kiritimatiellia bacterium
CCGCTCCAGTTGCCGCTCGGGATCATGCCCTCGCCGATGTAGAAGTGCTCGGAGTCGAACTTCTCGTCGAGGATAATTTCGGAAGTGCGCGTCCAGTTGTCCTTGCCGAGGGAAATGTGGCGCGTATCTTCGGGACGAATCAGCGTGGGCTTCGCCGTGTCGCGCGTGACGGGCGAGGCGTTGTACGCGAGCTCCACGTCGGAAAGGGCGGTGATCGTGTAGGCGGTGTGGCGCGGCAGGTAGAGGCAGTGGGGCTTGCCCGTGAAGGGACTCTTGCGCCCGTCGGCCACCTCGAACGACCAGCCGTCGCCCTTCGCAGCGAAGTTGCCGCCCATGAGGACGAGGGCAACCTCCATCTCGCCGGTCTCGCCTGCGTAGGCCGTACCGTTCGCGAGTTTGATCAGGCCGAACTTCGTGAGCTTCATGCCGTATTCGCCCACGTCGAAGATCTTGTTGTAGCCCTGCTGGGGCTTGAGCTGGATTTTCAGGTTCATAGTCGTTTTTCCTTTCGATTGCCGTTACTGGCTCTCGGTTGTCATGCCGCATATTCTACCATTTCCCCATGAGAAGAAGGCTGTGTTTTTGTGAGAAGAAATGAGAAGATTTGACAACATCCGCCCGCGCGTGCTACAATGTCTCCGTCATGGAAAATCTACGCACAAGGCGGATTCTCGCGTATCTGAAGAAGAGAAAGGAATGCTCCTACGGGGAGCTGATGGCGCATTTCGGCGTGAGTTCGGCGACGATACACAGGGACGTTGCGTCGATCGCGCGGCTCGACGCCGTGGAACTCGTCAGGGGCGGTCTCGTTTACAAGGGGTCGCCGAAAGACCCGGCGCCGGTCGCGAACTACCTCGACCGGCAGGTGTCCAAACGCCGTGAAAAGGCGGCGGCGGCGAAAAAGGCGCTTTCGGTCATCGAGGAGGGGGACATCATCTTTCTCGACTCCTCCACGACGGTGTACGAGCTCGCGCTTCTGCTCATGCAGGCGAAGATCGACCATCTGACGGTGATCACCAATTCGATTCCGGTGATGGGCCTGTTCAGAAGATTTCCGTCGCAGTGGACGATGATCTCCCTTGGCGGGGACTACGATCCCCAGCTCAACGCGTTGCTGGGGCTGTTGGCGACGGAGCAGCTTTCGCGTTTCAATATCACCAAGGCGTTCGTTTCGGCGTTCGGTCTCGACGACAAGGCCGTGACAACCAACCACGAGCGGCAGATCGACATGCTGAAGAAAGTCCTTGCCGCGTCGGACAGGCGCTTCCTGATCCTTGACCACACGAAGTTCGGGCGCAAGGGGATCTACCGCATTGCCGCGCGCGGGAGTTTCGACGCCATTTTCTCGGACTGACCCGTCGGGGCGGGACGCGCCCCCGCTCCGTCAGCCAATGAGGAGCCGCAGGACGTCTTCGCGCGTCTGCGCCACGAGCAGCGCGGCACGGACCTCGGGGATGATCAACCGGCGGTTGATCGCCGCCAGGAAACGGATATGGTCGCGTGAATCCGGATGGTTCAAAAGCAGGATGAAGATGCGCGTGGGCTGGCCGTCAATGGACTTGCAGTCCACCCCGCGGGCGTGGATGCCCAAGACGGCCAAGGGACCCGGCACTGCATCCAGGTAACCATGCGGAATCGCGATGCCGTTTGCAAGCGCCGTACTCCCGTTTTTCTCGCGCGCGTGGATGGTATCGCGCGCAACATCGCGCAGATCGGCCGACAGACGTCCCGCCGCCACGAGTTCGTCCAGCAGGCGCAAGAGTACAGCATCAAGCGAGCCCTCTGTCATGCCCAGCACGACGGGACTCAACTGCAGAATGGCATTGAAATCAAAACCTAAGGCGTCTGGCATGTCCCCCCCGTCTCCCTCTCAGTTGACCGGCTCGACAACCGGCGTGATCGTCACGGTGCCCGATCCGCGCGAGTTGTCCGCCTGCTTCTCCTCGATCATGCGCATGTCGAGGGACATCACATCGGCCAGTCCGCCGGTGCGGTCGCCCGGCTCGAACTTGCGTCCGGACACGTACTCGCGGCCGACGATCGCGTTCTTCGGCAGGCCCACGTCCGCAGGCAGGTCGGCCGGATCGGCCATGCCAAGCGTCACGCACACGATGATTTCCTTCTGCACCTTGCCGCGGCTCTTCCAGCCAAACAGCTTCGGGCCGACCCACGGGATCTTCCGCAAGTAGGGAATGCCGGAGTCGATGTCCTCCTCGGTCGTCTTCGACAGGCCGCCGATCACAGCCGTCGCGCCGTCCTTCATCGTGAAGTCCGTCGTCAGGCGCTTGACCTGGATGACCGGATAGGACGAATAGGCGGACGAGTCGCCGCCACGCACCTGGTAGAAGCCCGAAGGCGTCACGTCGGTGTCGAGCTGGCTGATCGTGGGGACGATCTCCACGTTGATCAAGCCGTCGGGCGAGATGCGCGGCTTGACGGACAACGTGATGCCCCACCCGAAGAACACCTCCTTCGCGAACATCAGCTTGTCCTCGCCGGGAATGGCCTCGAGCTGGGTGGAGATGTCCAGGGAGTCGGACCCGTTGGACGTGTTGCGCGTGGCCTGCACGCGGACGTTCGGGAATTTCGTGGTCATGTCCACGAGCGCTTCCTTGCCGTTGGAGACGATGATCTTCGGATTCGAGAACACCTTGACGTCGTCCATCTGCTCAAACGCGCTCATGGCCAGGTGGAAGTCCTCCACCGAAAGCTGCCCGGAGAAGCCGCGCGCGTTACGCCAAGACATGTCGTCGGCGCTGCGGTTGAACGACGAGCCCGAGATGCCGTTGCCCACGCCCGTGGGCGTGATCGCCTCGATGGTCTGGTTCAACGACGAGGAGGACGTCGTGCCGTCCGAACTGGAGGTCGAGGACGAGCTGGTCAGCCGCGAACCGTAACTGGCCGCGCGTCCGTTGTTGTAAGACCAGCCACCTTCCAGATTCTTGACGCTCGCGCCCCAGCTTTCCAGTTGGTTCCACTGCATGCCGAGCTTGTGCATCGCCTCGTTGGAGACCTCGATGAAACGCGCCTCGATGTAGATCTGGGGGATGGCCCTGTCGACGGCCTGGATGATCTGCTGGCAGTCCGACAGGATCTTGTCCGTCGCGGTCACCACCACCACGTTCGCGCCCTCGAACGCCGTGGCGATCTGCCCGACCTTCGGCTTGCCCGTCTTGGGGTCTTTCGGTCCAGCGGAACCCAACGTGGTGTTGAACAGCTCGGCCAGTTCCTTCGAGGAGGCGTGGTTCAGCGCGAACGTACGCGTGAAAACTGGCTCGACCTGCTTGTCCTCGCTAACGAAGTAGATGTCGCCGCGCGGCTCGAGGCGGAACTTCTTCGAGTTCAGGATGGCCTGCAGCGCATCCAGCCACGGCACGTGCTTGAGAGACACGGACACGCGCTGCTGCAGATTGGAGGAATCCGCGGAGATGATGTTCGCGCCCGTCGTCTTGCGGAACTGCCGCAGGATGTCCGCGAGCGTCGCGTCGTCGCAGGAAATGTCCACGAGCCCCGTGGCGACACCCACGGGCACGGCATTCGTGCTCGCATCCGCGGCGGGCGCGTCCGCCGAGGAGGCAGGCGGCGCCAGTTTCACCGTCGGCGCCTTCCGCGCGGCATCAGCGGAATCGTCAAGTTTGTCAAGGTCGATTTCGTCGGTTTCCGCGGCCGCCGCGGCGGCTGGTGTGGCGGCCGGCGCGGGCTTCGCGTCGTTCTTGGCCGGTTCTTCGGCGAACACTGCGCCGCACAGCGCGGCGAGGGCAAGCAGGATGTGGGCTTTCAGTTTCATGGATTCGCTCCTTTGTCAGATTTCTTTCCGGCCTCGCCGGGCTTTTCCAAATACTTTGCGCGAACTTGGGTGAGTTTCAGCTTGTTCTGGTCGGTCAACCCCTCGTAGCGCCAGGTAAAGCGGCGGGAATCATGGGTAAACGAGACCAGGTCGCCGTTCGAATAGACCTTCCCGTTGATGACGACGCTCGTGTTCTGGAGCTCGTCTTCCTCGCGGAATTTCATGCGGCCGCCAAACGAGAGCGCCGCCCGGGCGGCCGACCAGTGGACATCCGTGACCTCGCGCTTCTTGCGCTCGGCTTCAGCACGCGCCGCGGCTTCCTTCGCGGCCTTTTCGGCGGCGGCTTTCTCGGCGGCCTCCTTCGCGGCCTTCTCTGCAGCCTCCTGCGCCGCCTTCTCCGCGGCGGTGAGCACCCGACCCGGGCGCGCGCCCTTGGCGGGAGCTACCGGCTTCGGGCGCTTGTGGACTCCGGGCGCGATGACCTCGCGTTCACCCTCGTAGCCCATCGGCCAGAACGGGTTGCGCACGCCGTTCGTGGACGTGTTGCCGGCGTGCACGCGGTTGGTGGCCGCTTCGGCGGCGCCCACGTGGTTGGTGGGCACTTCGGCGGCGGCGCCCGCTGCGGCGCAGGCGCCGAGCAGGCACCCAAAGAGAAGACGTCTCATTTCTTCGCACCCCCTTTCGCGGCGGCGGCCGTGTTTTCGCCCTTGATAGGCCATTCAAACACGAATGTCGCCAACTGGTTGTCGGGATCCCTCTGCGTTTTCAGGGAAAACGCCTCCAGGGACACGAGCGGCATCTTCTCCTCCACGCGCATGAGAAACGAAACGATCGTCGCATACGACCCCGTGCAAGTCAGGCGAATGGGCTTGCGCGCGTACAGCTGGGGCGCCTGGTGGGGTTTCGGCAAGGGCAGCCGGCGTTCCGGCAAGTTGTCGTCAGACACGCGGATCGACAACCCCACCCATTCGGCATGGGGGTCCAGCAACTCCTGGGCACGCCGCGTGTAGGAC
>JAFRNO010000454.1 GCA_017430155.1 Kiritimatiellia bacterium
GCCGGAGGCCGGATTGATCCCGCTGCCGCCGACCGACTTCGCGAACGGCACCATCGAGATCCTGCCGCCGCCCACGTTGATGTCGATGCGCGGCAGCGGCGAGGCGAGCGCGACGGAGCGGAACGCCGCGCAGAAGGATTCGGTGGAATACTATGCGCCTTTGGAGACGGACGGGATCAGGCTCGAGTCTAGCGATACGCGAATCAAGGCGGCCGACCTGCTCAGATACGGCGATTCGCTTTTGATGACGCTGCGGGCGCTCGGTCCAGACATGAACCGCGAGGGCGTGGTGGACCGCGAGATAGCGCGCATCAAGACGAGCTGGATGAAGGGCGAGATCGACAGGAACCGCGACGCCACGGTCAGGAGCGTCATGGACATTCAGCGCGAGGCCCGCACCCGTTGGATCGCGGAACAGGGCGATACGACCACAAAGGAGAGCAAGGGCGATGGAAGAAACGGAGATCAAGACGCTTCCAAGTGACACGCGCGCATTCCTCGGAATCGGCGATGGCACTGACGGAGGGACGAAATTCGACGCGGCTGTACGGGATCCGTCGTTCGGAAAGCCCCGTCCTGACCCATCGACTCCGGGGCTTGATGAACGGTGGCAATCTGCCCGAAGGCGTGGATGGCCGAGTCCGCGCACCGACATGGACGCGTTCGACGACCAAACTGCGCAGGAACGCAGGGCCCGCGCCCAGGCGAGCGCGCAGATGCTGTTCGGGACGGACGTGTCGAAGCTGGACGACGCGGGCACGTCCGCGCTCTACCAGAGCGTCACGGAGGGCCTGTTCGGGATTCCGGATCAGGACGGTTCCGTTGCGTTCGGCAAGCGCGCGTCGAAAGACCCGCGCCAGAACATCGACATGTTGCGCAGGTTCGTCAAGGGCGAATACTCGCTGATCGAGGACCCGGAGTACACCAAGTGGCGTCAGATGGACGACGAGGCCAAGTTCCAGTACGCGCTCGAGCACGAGACCGTCGGCAACTCCCTCAAATCGTTTTACAAGGGCGAACGCGGCCCGTCCGTGCTGGAAATCTTCACGCATGCGCTGACTCCAGCGCCCATGAAGTTCGGCGCGCTCCGCACTGAGGCCGAGCGAGAGACGCAGCGCAAGATGCGCTATGAGGACCTGACGGACGAGGAGAAGGAGAAGTACCGCGCCGACGTCCTGGCAGACTACGAGAAGAAGCTTTCCCGCCGCCAGACGCTCGCGACGTTCCTCCAGTTCTCCCACGGACTGAGCGACAGGGCGAGCCATCTTCTGGCCAAGTCGTTCACGGACGGGACTCCGGACTCGAACATCGAGACGCTTCCCGAGGATGAGCGCGACCGCGTGTACTCCGCGTTCTCGCTGATGCGCGGCGACCAGAAGAACGGCACGCTCCTGTTCGTGCCGACTGACTTCACGGACGACACGGCGATGAACCGCGTCCAGCTTGGGTTATACGGTTTTCAGCAGAGCGTCCTTGACCTGTTCGTGGACACATGGGACATGACGAAGGACACGGCCATGTGGACGTACGCGAAAGCCGCCCTGTCGGAAACGGAACGGCGCGAATTCTTCAAGTGGTGGGACGCGCAGGGCAGGGCCGAACAGGCGATGAAGCAGGAACTCCCGGACGCAGAGGGGTTTGTCGGAGAGGCTTTCCAGGGCGTGATGGAGAACCTTCACTGGTTCATACCCTACGGAGCGAGCGGCAAGGGCGCAAAGATGACCACTATCGCACGTGCCAGCCTGGCACGGGCGAAGTTGCAGAAGGAGGTCGCCCAGGGCGGGCTTACGCTCGCGAAGGCCGCCGCACAGGCATCCCGCACCCGCTGGCTCGCGGAAGTCGAAGGAGCGGTCAAGGCTGGCAAGGGCGCGAGGAAGATCCGTGATTTTTCGTCCGCCGTCGCCATGAGGCGCCAGCTTGCCGCAGTCGAGCAGTACACGGCGGCGCTCCGCGAGATACCGAATGTCGTCAAGGCCGCGAAGTGGAAGGATGCGGCCGGAACGGCCATGTGGGCCGCCGGCGAGGCGTCGGCGTTCAGCGCATTCGCGTCGGAGTACATCGCGAACGCGGACGCGGCAGGCATCAGCCGCGAGGAATCCGTGCTGACCGCGGCCGCGGTCGGACTCGTCAACGCGAGGATCGAACAGCTCTACGTGCCCGGACTCGAATCGTCGCTCACGCCCGCGCAGGTCAAGGCGCTCACGTTCGCGGCGATGGCGCAGGCGATCAAGACGGAGGGCGCGGCGGGATTCAGGAAGTGGCTGTCGAACCGCGTCTCGACGGGCATCCGCGAGGGGGCCAAGGTCGCCGCCACCGAGGGACTTGTCGAAGAGCCGCTTCAGCAGATGGCGATCGAGCACGGCAAGGCGTTCGACATGCTCTGCCAGCAGCTGCGGAAGGAGGGCAAGGCCTCGCTTGCGAACGAGGCAAAGGCGTTCTGGGACAGCTTCGCGGCCACCCTTCCGAACGACTACGCGACCTTCATCGACACGGCCGTTGACATGCTGCCGTCTTCCGTCGGCTTCGGCGTGACGACAGTCGGCAACCAGACGCGGCGCCAGCACATCCACAACGTCATGACGCGCCACGCGAACCGGCGCGCCGGTGCGACGGCCAAGGACACGATGCTCAACCTCGACCAGAGAGGCGAAGACCCTTCCAAGGCATTCGACTACGACGCCGGAATCGTTGACATGATCCAGCGGGCCGTGGACGTTCGGAACGCCGTGGAGAAGCACTGGCAGGGCGAGAGCGGCGAGGGGCAGAGGAACCCGCATCGCTTCGAGGAGGCCATCACGGCGGCGCGCCAGGCGTTCCGCAATCCGCAGACGGGCGACGTGGTGGGTGAGGTCGCACAAGTTGCCGGCGTGGACATGAAGACGGCCGAGGTGCTGACGCAGTACCTCCAAACAGAGGCCGAGGCGACGGCCTTCTCGCCACAGGCGCGCGCGTGGACGGACTTGAACATGTCGCTCGCGGACATCGACGAGGCGACGATCAAGACCGTCCTTCCGGGCTATGTCGAGGGCAGCTTCGCGTCCGATCCGGAAAACGGCATCTACTCCGGCCGCGTGAAGATGGACGACGGCACGGAGAAGACCATCGCCTACCGCGTGGGCGATTTCTCGGCCGAGCTCATGGCGGAGGCTGACGAGAACGCCAAGATCGGCAGCGCGTTCGGCGACTCCTTCAACGAGCGGCACGAGGAACTGGGCGACGGCATAAGGTGGGAAACGCTATCCGACGCCCAGCGGTACCAGGAGGCGCTTTTCGCGTCCAACGCCGCGCGAAAGGGAAGCGGCGTGTTCGAGCTGACCGATTCCAAGGGGCAAAAGGTGCGCGTGAACGCCGACAGCGTGATACGCCTTGCCAACGGCCACATTGCCGACATCGGCTACGGCCCGGCGGCGACACAGGCGACCGTGCGCCATGAAACCTTCCACTCGCTCTGGCAGTTCGTCCGGGGGACTCTGGTCGACGCGGACGTGCAACAGCTCGCAAAGACGATCGGCATCGACGTGACAGCGGACAACTGGGAACGCAAGCTCGACGAGCGCATGGCGCACGAAATGGAACGCTACGCGAGCGGCCACTACGTTTCCCACGCCGTTTCCTCCCGCTTCGACAAGATGCTCGACTCCTGGGCGGGGAAGATCATCAAATTCTTCGGTCAGTTCGGCCCGTCCGACGAGGTGACGGATCCCAAGACCGGCAAGCCGTACCAGCTGAAGGGACTCTACGACAGCATCCTGCGAGGCGAACTGGGGAGCGGCGCCCTGGGCGTAGAGCTTCGCAAGGTTCCCGCACAGCCCGCTGCTCCTACGAGTTCCGTTCCTACATCCTCGATGCCGGTTGACGTGACCGACGCCGACCGGGCAGAGGCAGAGGCGCAGGCACGGGCCGAGGC
>JAFRNO010000455.1 GCA_017430155.1 Kiritimatiellia bacterium
AATTGAAGAACGTGGAGGTCCTGGCGGGAAGATGGTGTCAGGGACCAACGACGACCGTGACAGTCTGGGTGGACGCCGCGATGCGTTGGGCGGCGCGAAGGGCCGCGAGGTCGGGCGGGAGGTGGGCCGACTCCCAGGCTGCGCGCGCCTCGTCGGCGCGGCGCTTCGCCTCGGCTGCGGCCTTGGCCGCCGCTTCGGGATCCGGGACGATCGAACGGCGGTAGCGGACGGCCTTGTTGGTGGCGACGTATCCATCTTGATAGAGCTGCACCATGATCATCTGCGCCTGGCCCTGCGCGTTGGTGACGCCTGTGGGGAGGAGATATTCGCCGATGCGATCGCCGTGCCACTTGCGGCGGCCGGCGTCGGTGGCCATGTCGCGGTGGTACATCCTGTTCATCAGGCCGAGGGCGTTGCGGAGGTCCGATTGCGTCCAGGTGTTGGTGGAGCCGTCGGCGAGGAGCGTGGTGGCGACCACCTCATCGGCGATGGCGGCAGCGCACAGGACTGCGGAGAGGATTGCGATTGCTTTCTTCATGTTGATTACTCCTTTCGGATGCGGGTGTTGGGGAACGCGGACTTGCCGGTGCCCGGGATCGTGAAGCCTTTCATCTGCCAGACGCCGTTGGTGTGGACGGTGGGCGCGGGCGTGAAGCTCGCCGCCACCATGACGTCGTAGTTGGTGGCGTTCGGCAGCGCGTAGTCGTAGGGGTGGTCGGCGAAGGTGAGATGGGGCGAAAGGCGTACCCAGTCTGTCGGCTCCGTCAAATCAACTTGACGGGCGTAGACGAGGATCTCCGTGTCGTCCGGGAGGATGGGCGTTCGCTTCGCTATCGCGACGTGCGCCACGTCGTTCGTGAGGTAGGAGCCGTTGTTCTGGATGTAGGGGTCGCTGACCGTGACCGTTCCTTTGCGGGCGAAGAGCGTACAGGCGACGGCGAGGGCGATTGAAGCGGCGAGAGCGCCGCTTCCCCGAAGGCGGCGCTTCGCGGCCTCGGCAGACTTGCCCAAGCCCGCGAGCATGACGACGGACGCAATCAAGATGAGCGCGACGGCGCACGCCCAGAGAATGACGGTATGGAGTGCGTGTATCATTGCTTGGTCCAGATGAGGTTGTTGCCGCTGACGGTCGGGACGAACTTCGTGCCGTTGACGTAGATCCCGGATGAGAGGTCCGTGGTGGCGTTGTTGCGGATGACGACGCCGCCCTCCTGGAGGAAGTTGAACTTGAAGAACATCGAGGACGGGCGCGTGCCGGTGAAGGAGACCGTGCAAACCCATGACCCGGCCGTGGCGGACCAGGTGACGGTCGCGCCCGTGGGCGGCGACAACTCATCCGCCCAGTCGCCGGAAGAGAGGGAAGCGCGCCAGTACATGGTTGGCGCGACGGACGAGACGACGGGAACGGGAATCGTGATCGTGCTTTCGCCGACCGTGATTCCGGCGGCGTTCGCGCCGACGAGCTGGGCGTCGGACTTCTCGATCGAGAAGACGGGCGTGCCGTCGTCGGCTGTGATGCGGAAGTAGGCGTTCGTGTCGGGATTGAACTCGGCGGCCATGCCGTTTGAGGTGAGCACCCAGACCTCGCCGTAGGTGTCCACGAACTTGGCGTATTCAAGGCCGCCGGCGATGACGGTGGTGGGCGTGGAGATCCAGGTAGTGTTGGCGGGCGCTTCCGCGCCGAGGCCGGAGGTGGTGCGGGACCAGGCGCGCGGGGCGGCGTAGTCGGCGATGGCCCGGTCTGTGTAGTCGGTGGCGTCGCGGAGGGTGCGGGTGAGGCCGTTGGTCTCGGTCCACACGGTCACATACTCGTTGGACTCGTTGAGCTGCATGAGCCGGAGCGCCGGCGCGTGGACCTGCGAGTTGTAGTTGGTGACCTCGGCGACGACGTTCGAGCCGGAGTAGAGACGGTAGACGAGGGCGGACTCCGTGCGCAGGTCGGCAATGTCCTGCTCGATCGGCGAGAGGTCGGTGGCGGGTGGGATGTCGTCGGTGTAGGCGACGCGGCTCACGAGGTTGGTAAAGTTCCCAAACGTAAACCTGCCATTGTCGAGCGACGTGGCATCGGGCCCGCCGGCGAACACAGCCCCCGGCGATTCTGCCGAGCTGTGCCCGTTGTAGTACCACCCGCCGCCAGTACCGCCGACATATTCCATTGCGGCGGGGTCGTAGTAAAGATACCCTCTCATGTCGCCTTCTTCCTCTGACGGGAAGATTGACGTGCCGCCCCTAAACACGTTCCCTTCTGCGTGGTCAACCCAGACGTTTAGCATGACCTCCCACACGCAGCCGGTCGCGTCCGTCCACCGCGTCGGCGTGCCGTAGGTGGCGGCGCGGAAAACTGTGCCAGTGGCCGCGAACTCTCCGAGCGCGCGGTCGGTGTAGTTGGTGGAGGGTTCGAGAGAGGTGTCTGGCGGCGTGTAGGTGGAGAGCCACGCCGCGAACACCGGGTCGCTCTCGTGGAAGGTCTCGGGGTCTGGCATCGTGCCGGGGGCGAAGCCGGGGGAGTGGCGGAGGCGGAGGACCGCCGACGCGTAGGCGTTGGAGGGCGCGCCGAAGAAGAGCGAGACGCGGTCCGCGCCGGGGTCGAGCGCAGGCGACCAGGTGGCGGAGAGGACGTTCGACTGGATCGTGGCCGGCGCGCTCCACCAGGCGGCCCCCATGCCGTTGGTCTGGTACCAGAGGCGGATGTCGGCGCCGGGCGCGAACGGTAGCTCGCCGAAGCCGCGGAAGGTGCAGCGGAATTCAAGGGCCTCGCCGTGGTAGCGGTCGAAGGAGGCGGGGGCGGGCTGGCCGGGCCGGGCGTCCCACGACAGGGGGACGGCGGCGAGGGCGGCGAGTTGCAGTGTGGCTGCAAGGGCCGTTGCAAGGTGTTTGTAGTGGGGTTTCATGTTGGGGTCCTTTCACCATGTCGGCATTGTGGTCGCCGGAGTTATTCTATACAAGAGCGTGATGCCGGTTATCGAGCAGCTCCACGAGAATTGCTCATTTGGGGTTGACGTTCTATCCTCTTCGCTCATGAACGGGGGCGTGACGCCTCCATCGGCGCATGCAAGGTAGCAGATGCCGGCCGGGGACAAGTCGATGCCACACCAAGCCTTGTCTCCCGTTAGGTCGAGAGTGCCGTTGTCAACCCGAATGACACCGGATGCCGCCAGCCGTTCCACTGTGTTCGTGCCGATCGAGTGGGTCATGCTCACGTAGATTGTGGCGAAAGTGGCCTCGATTGCCACGCGAACCACGCCCCCCGTGGTGACGAGTGCCGAGTCGAAACGAGTTGGAACGTCGACATGGACATACGTTCCTTGCCCGAATCCAGCGATCTGTCCCCAGGTGTTTGCGTTGTTCTCCGAGAACCTCGGGGCCGATGAAGTATAAGTGGACGACGTCCTGCCTACGCCATCCTCGTCACGCACGTTCGTGATTGTTATGACGTTCGTCCAGGAAAGGTCCTCGTCGGCAAGGCGGACCGTGCCGCGCAGGATCGCGAGGTCGTGCGCCACTGCGCGAGCGCTTGGCCACATCGCCCATGTGAAGGGATAACTGTCTCCCCACGCCCGGCTCGGCGTGTTCGTGTAGGACGGGAACGGATTGCCGGCATCTGCATGGCAGTAGTCCAGAGTCGTCCACGCGTGCACGTTCGTGACCGGCGCCACGGATGGCAGGCGATAGCCAAAATCCCATACGCCCTGAGTCGCCGAACCGATTCTCCAGCCATTCGTGTAGACCGTCACGGTGCCGTTTGTGAGGCTCTTTGTAATCACACTGAGCGCGTTTGTGGTGGCGTTCGTGTAGACGGTCTGCCAGAGCACGTTCGTCGTAGCCCGGCTCCCGACACCTAGCCGCACGTCCGCGACGGCGGGCAAGGGCGCGTCGCCGCATAGCCACGAAATGCCCAGTGAGTCATGGTCCTGCCACCCGAGCGGGTCCAGGTAGTAGTCGTCCGCTGACACGCGCTCGGTGACATTTGACCCGGGAGTGGGCAGACTTCCGCTTGCGATGGCCGCGCGCTCCGCGTAGGCCTCTTGGAGCCAGGCGACATCCTCGTATCGGATCGTGCCGTGTGGATTGTCTGGATCGATGACCTTTCCCCGTATGAGAGCGGGCGCCGCGGGCACGGTGAAGATGTAGTCGCTTGCCGACGACTGGGGAACGGTGATGAACGCGGCGTGGCAGCAAGCGTGCAACAGCACGACGGAGAGGATGACAGGACGGCGCGTCATGGTATCAGCTCCGGTATAGC
>JAFRNO010000456.1 GCA_017430155.1 Kiritimatiellia bacterium
CGGCCGAGAAGCGCGTTCTGCCACGTGACCTGCAGCGTGGTGGAGGGGGTGATGTAGTGCCAGAACAGACTGGGATAACGGGCATCTTGCCCGTTCACTGGGACAACGGGCGTCCCGCCCGTTGCATCGGCGAGCAAATGCCAGTTCGCCTCCGGCACGATGCCAAGGACGGCGTGAAACGGCCAGAATGTTGCGACCCTCTCAACGGGCAAGATGCCCGTTGTCCCAGTTTCCACCCAACCGTCGGAGTGGATGCGCAGGCGGTCGATCTCGTTTGTGCCGACCTGAAACGCCCAGTTCGTAAAGGCCACGTAGATCCAGTCGGTCGCCGCGCCGAAGGCGCGCCAGTCGGGGCAAACGACGGCGTCGGACGGCGCGGAGAAGTCGAACTGCTCGCCCGTGCCGACGCGCGCCAGCACGAACCCGCGCCGGAAGTCGTCGCCGGTCAGCGTCCGCGTGGTGTTGGTGGAAGTGATGGGCGGGAAGTCCTCCCACTCGTCAGGGGCCGATGCAGGGTTGCCGACGAGTCCGCCCTGCCCGCATACTGGGACAACGGGCGTCCCGCCCGTTGAAGTCGAAGCCCCGTTCTGCTCCCCGGCAACGGGCAAGATGCCCGTTGTCCCAGTAGCGCCGCCGGGTCCAATCACCATCTGCACGCTGTTCGTGCCTCCGCCATCGCCCCCGCCGTCTCCCGGCTTGACGCTGGCAAAGACCAAGAAGCCGATGAACAACGCGCCGACAACGACGCGTCCCGCCTTCGACCGCTTCTTGAAGAACTCGACCAATTCGCGCGCGGGCCGGATGTCCTTCTCGTGCATGAGCGCGACAAGCCACGCGATTGCCGACACGCCGGCGAGGGAAAGGAGAAATGCCGTCCAGATTCGTGCAAGCATGGCGTCACCTGAACTTCATCACGAAACTCGTGTAGCCGATGTCGCAGCGGACCCACTCCGACGGAACGCCCTTGCCGCGCCGCGTCACCCGCGCATGCGTCCAGTCCGCGCGGAAGAGCCATGGCGGGGGCCGTGCCGCAAACTGAGCGAACGCGGGCTCGCCTCCGCACGTCGCCGTGAACCGCTTCGGGACAAAGGCGGGGTCATTTTCCAGGTGGATGTCGATGACGCCGTCTGCGGCGTTGGCGTGGGCGGGCGCCTCATGTCTTTCCCATGCGCGGACGTTCTCGATGAAATAGCGCCCCGCCCGCCAGCCGTAGACGGTCTCGATCTCCGCCACGTCGAGGACGCCGTTCGTGTTCGCGTCGCGGCCGAAGGCGACCTCAAGGCTGTTCGTCGGCGTCCCCTCGAACTGGAAATGCACGTCCAGCTTCCGCGTGTCCGTGCGCTCTCCGTGCAGAACCACGTTCGTGGACACCTCCGTGTCGAGACAGGGCGACACCGACTGCGTCTGCACTGTGATCGTCCGTGCAGACGCAAACATTCCGGCTGCCGCAAGCAGCATTGTGATAACACCTTTCACTCTTGTAAACAACTCGGTCATGGGATGTCGCTTCGCCCCGGATCGGGACGGCATTATTTTACCACGCATAGCGGGAGGAATCAACCACCGCCATTTTCGCTTCCGCTCTCTCAGATTTGCCATCCTTACAGTCCGCCTTTCTTGAGGTTGCACGTACGGCACAGCATTTGGAGGTTCTCTGGTACGGTGTGCCCGCCCTTCGACCACGGCGTCTTGTGGTCGCCGTGCATCTCCTCGAAGTCGAAATGCTTGCCACAATCGGCGCACGTACCACCTTGACGCTCGTATGCGGCTCGCTTCTGTGAGTCGGTGAACTTACGGATCGAAAGCGCGCTTTCCCGTTCGCCGCCGGAAAGAAGGTACTCGTAGATGCCGCCCTTCCTCGTCACGTCGTCATCGGCCATGAGCCGCTGGATGTCCTTCTCCAGTACGGCGGGGTCGTACTTTCCCTTCCCGTAGATGCGGAACATCCCGCCCCAGTCGAGCCCCTTCATTTCCCTGCGGTATTTCGGGAAGAGTGTCTGCGCCCAGTCGATCACTCCCTTGAAGTACAGCCACTCGGACATCGCGGTGGTGTCGTGCTGGTGCAGCGCCATGTAGGACTTCACGTTGCCGTTGGAAATCCAGTCAAGAGCGGTCTCCATGTAGTCCTGGCGTATCGGCTCGCCCTTGAGGTAGCGGTTGGCGAGCGTGTAGGCCGGCCCCGACGGCTTGGAGAAGAAACGCTTCATGTCCGCCGTCCAGGGCCCGGCATAGACCGCGTTCAGCAGTTCCTGGTCCGTGAGTTCCTTTCCGGCGATGTTGATCGTCTTGAACCACTCCAGCTTCTCGCCGTCGCCGCCCTCGCAGAAATAGACCGTCAGCCCATAGTCGAGAATCCTGTCCTGCTCCTCTGTCGAGAGGTTGGAGAAGTAGCGGAAGAAGTAGTCGAACTTCCCCGCGACGTATTCGCAGATGGACAGCGTGCGCTGCTGGCCGTCCATCACCTCGTACGTGCCGTCGCCGCGAACCGCCCAGTACATGACGTTGAGCGGGTAGCCTTTCGTCACCGTGTCGATCACGGCCTTCTGCTCCGAGTCGGAGTAGATGAACTCGCGCTGGTACTTCGGACGCACGTCGAGTCTGCCTCCGAACGCCACGACGCCCTCCTCGTCGTCGTTCCTGTAACCCGCGATTAAATCGCGAACTTGAATCGTATGCGGCTCAATCTTCATTTCTTCCTCCTGATGATGCGTGAA
>JAFRNO010000457.1 GCA_017430155.1 Kiritimatiellia bacterium
CTGTTCGTGATGCGGTGCACGTGCACGTCCACGCAGATGGCCGGCAGGTCGAAGCCCACGGCCACGGTGAGGTTCGCGGTCTTGCGTCCCACGCCCGGCAGTTCGCACAGCTCCTCCACCGTGTGCGGGAGTACGTCGCCGAAGCGTTCGCGCAGGACCTTCGGCAGGTCGTGCAGGTGGCGGGCCTTGTCGTGGTAGAAGCCGACGGGGAAGATGAGCTTCTCGAGCTCCGGCACGGGAATCGCCTCCAGGGCGTCGGGCGTGGCGCGGCCGCCCATGCGGGCGAAGAGGCGCTTCACGGCGCCGGCGGTGCACTGGTCCTTCGTGCGTGCGGAGAGGATCGTGCCCACGAGGACGCAGAAGGGGTCGTGGGTCTGCGCCTCGATCAGCTCGATGATGGGCGCGGCATGCGCCTTGAACTCCTTCTTGAGCAGGCGGTTCACCTGCGGTACGTCTGCAAGCGTCATGTCGCGCTCCCTTTCCGATGGGTACTGTTTTCCATGCACCCCATTATACCATATTTGCGCCGCAGACGTTGCCGTCCGCAATTTTCGGGCAAAATCTGATTGCGCCTGCGAGGGCAATTCGGTATACTATTCGCCACTTCAACACGGGACTGTAGCTCAGTTGGTAGAGCACGACACTTTTAATGTTGGGGTCGCGGGTCCGATCCCCGCCAGTCCCACCACCCGGTGATGTAGGCCCTGAATGACAAGACATGAAGAAAGTCGCGATAGTCGGCGTTGAAGGCTCGGGCAAGACCGTGATGCTCGCCGGGCTAGGGGACCTGTACACGAACCCGGACGAGGAGGGACTCTATCTCAGCCCCAAGAACTACGAAACGGCCACCTACGTGTCGGAGAAGATCGCGCGCATGCGGAAGGGCGAATGGCCGACCGCCACGGCGGAGGACGTGCTGCAGGGACTGGACTGGACCTTGTGCCAGCGGCAGTGGAAGGGGCAGCGTCCGAAGGAGCTGTGCGCGGTGTCGTGCCTCGACTTCGCGGGGGAGGTGTACCGCTATGCGTTCGTCCGGCAGGAGGCGCCGCCCGCCGACCTGGCGAACGAGATCCGCGCGCTCAAGGACTACGTGCGGGCGGCGGACGACCTGGTCGTCCTCATCAACCTGCGCGACGTGATCGTGCACGGCACCCGCGACGTGCGCGTGCAGGAGGCGATGTGGATCACCAACTCGATCCTCTCGTACGCGCTCGACGAACTCGACGACCGCAGAATGCCCCGCGCCGCGATCGTGCTGTCGCAGGCGGACAGCTACGCGGACACGATCCGTTCGTGCGGCGGGCCGAAGGGCGTGCTCAAGAAGTACCTGCCGCACGTCGCCAACAACTACGACTGGTTGGACGTGCTGGCTGTGAGCGCAGTGGACAGGACCGTGCTCGACGGCAACGGCAACATGGTACCCGCACCGGACTTCCAGCCGACGCCCCTGCGCGTGCTCATGCACTGGATCCTGCGCGGGCTGGAAGCCCCCGGGCCGCAAGCGGGCAGGACGCGCGCGTCGCGTCCGAAAATGGCGGTCGCCGACGGCGGGAAGCGGTCGGGCGTCGAAACGCGGAAGACCGTGCTGGCCGCGCTGGGGGTCGGGCTGGCGGTTGCCGGCGTCGCGGCGTGGGCGTTCTACCGGCAGCACGCGCGCAATTCCGCGGAAAGGACGCGTCTGGAAGCGCGGCTCGACGCGTCCGAGGCGAAGGTGAGAGAGCTCGAGCGGGACGTCTCGTCTCTCCAGAACGAGGTTTCCGTCCGGGAGGTCGAGAAGAACTCCGTCAAGGGGCAGCTCCGGAAATCCCAGTCGGAGGCCGCGTCTCTCAGGACCGAGGTCTCCGCTGAGAAAACGGGGAAGGAGACCGCCGAGGGACAGCTTCGGAAGGCGAACGGCGACGTCGCGGGGCTCAAGGGCCGGGTGGCCGAGCTGGAGCAGGAGCTGAAGACGGTCGCGGAAGACCGCGACAAGGCGCAGAAACTCGTCCAGCAACTGCTGGAACGGCTCCGCGCGCAGACGTCCGGAGGCCGGTTGACGGCCGGCGACAAGGGCAAGGTCGCCGCAGTTCCCAAATCCGATTCCCGCAAAAAGGATTTTCTGATCATCGAGTTCGACGATGCCGCGCTGGACGAGCTGCTGGGGCCGGCGCGCACCCGCGCGGTGACGCCGCATGAAATGCTCGTCGTTCGCGGGCGGGGGGCCTTCGCGAGGGTCATCGGCAAGGTCCGCCTGCGGGATTGGCGGCAGGGCACGAGGTTCGTCGTCGCCGAGATCCTGCGGGACTGGCTCCAGGAGCCGATCGAGGTGGGCGACGTCGTCCGTCCGGATTGACATGGAAAAACGGAGAAGAACATGAAAAAGATAGCGATTGTCGGCGTTGAAGGATCGGGCAAGACGGTGATGCTTGCCGGTCTGGGCGAACTCTATTCGCATCCGGACCCGGAGGGTTACTTCCTCTGTCCCAAGAACTTCCAGACGGCCACGTACGTGGCGGAGAAAGTCGCGCGCATGCGGAGGGGCGAATGGCCGACCGCCACGGCGGAGGACGTGCTGCAGGGACTGGACTGGACGCTGCGCCGCCGACCGGGCGCCGGCCAGCGTCCGGAGGACGTGTGCGAGGTGTCGTGCCTGGACTTCGCGGGTGAGGTGTACCGCCTGGCGTTCGGCATCCGGCAGGACGCCGTGCCCGACGAGCTGTCGGACGAGGTCAACTCACTCCTCTCGTACATCCGCAATGCGGACGACCTGATCGTCCTCATCAACCTGCGCGACATCATCGTGCAGGGCACGAGCGATCCGCGCGTGCAGGAGGCGATGTGGATCACGAACGAGATCCTGTCGTATGCACTGGACAAACGGGACGACGGCAAGACGCCGCGGGCCGCGATCGTGCTCTCGCAGGCGGACAGCTATGC
>JAFRNO010000458.1 GCA_017430155.1 Kiritimatiellia bacterium
AGGTGAACATCGACGGCGACGTTGCCAAAAACGTCTACGGCGGTCACGTGTTGCTTTTGTCCACCGTTACCGCAGATTCGCCGACTCTCAGCGCGAACAACAACGTGGTGAACTTCAACGCCGGAACCGTGCTCGGCATGCTTTACGGCGGACGGATCGAAAACGGCAATGCGGTGTCAAGCACAGGCGCGGGCAACCCGCTGAACGTGAACGGTACCGGCCTTACGGCGAAAAATATCGAAAACTTCAACACGGTTAATCTCTCCACTTCCGCCGGGAAGATTGCGGGGACAACCCTGCTGACATTGAACGGCGGGACGGCGACGGATCTTTCCGGGACGGAAATCAATACCACCGTCAACGCGAACTCTGAATTTGCCGTTGGGGACGTGGTGCATCTTCTCGCCAACAGCACGGGGATTACGACAGACGAGAAGACAAATATCACAGCCCCGACGATTCAAAGCGCGGTGGCGGAATACACGGGCACCACGAAGATGAGCACGGACGGGAAGAGCCTCGACTTCACCGCGACCTCCGCGAGCCTTACGGAGCAGTCGAAGTCGGTGGCGGAGACGAGAGCCGCCACCACGACGGTGCTGAATTCCGCGGCGGACTTCCTGGCCTCCGCCGGTATTACTAACGCGGTGGACGCGGCGGTGATGGAGGCCTTCGGCAGCGCCGGGGGCGGATCGGCGGCAGGAGCCGCGGGAGACGCGTCCAGCGACAGCGACGGCAATGGGGAAAGCGGCAGCGGTTCTGTCGGCGAGGCGAAAACGGTGCGAGGCGGCAATTTTGCCCCCTTCGCGGCTTTGGGCGGCTCCAGCCTGCGGGCCAATCCGGCTCTTACGTCGATACGCGTGGCTGGGGTATCAATGTGGGCTTCGCCCGTGCCCTGAAGAACAAGAGCGGCGTCATGACCTTCGGCCCCATTGTGGAATATGGGCGGGGCAACTACTCCTCCCATCTGGACGACGGCACCCTGGGCTTTGGCGACACCCAGTTCTTCGGCGTAGGCGTGTTCCTGCGACAAAATAACACTGACGGCCTCTGGTATGAAGGGAGCCTCCGGGCGGGCCGCATGAAGAGCGACTACCGGGGAGACCTGAACAATCAGAACGTGACTTACGACACCAGCAGCAACTATTTCGCCGCTCACTTGGGCGTCGGCAAAGTAAACAAGGTCAGCGAAAAAGGCAGCCTCGACCTCTACACGAAACTTTTCTACGCCCATCAGGCCGGTTCCGACGCAGATCTCTCCACCGGAGAGCACTTTGACTTCGGGTCGGTGAACTCGTTGCGCTGGCGTGTGGGCGGCAAGTACAGCTACCGGGTCAGCAAGACGGGGAACATTTACGCGGGACTCGCTTATGAATACGAGTTCCAGGGCGACGCCACAGCTTCCTATCAGGGCATGAGCACACCCAGCCCGAGCGTCAAAGGCGGAAGCGGCCTTCTGGAACTGGGCTATACGATAAAGTCGGGCGCTAAGAGTCCGGTGACGCTGGATTTCGGGCTGAATCTTTGGACAGGGAAGAAGGAAGGCATCGGCGGCACTTTCAGCGTAAGCTGGGCGTTGTAAGAAAGTCAGAACGGAATGCATCACAGGGAATCCCATAAAAACCAAAACCTACAGTCAAGGGGGCGGAATAACAATGCCGATGGCAAAAGCCAAGGAAAGCGCTTCGCAGGTGGAATCGCTGAAGCAGCGTTTCCTCATAACAGCGCACGTCATGTTCGGACGTGAAATCGACGAGCTGACGCCGCACGAGATTTACCGGACCATCGCGGCGACAACGCGCGAGCTGTTGTCCGAGAATTGGATCAAGACGAACAAGACGTATCAGCAAAAGAAAGCGAAGCAGGTCTATTACTTCTCGATTGAGTTCCTGCTGGGTCGCCTTTTGAATACAAACCTGATCAACCTGGGCGTGAAGGATTTGATGGAGGAGGCGCTGGGCGCGCTGAATTTGAGCCTGGCGCGCTATATTACCGAGGAACCGGACGCCGGACTCGGCAACGGTGGCCTCGGCCGCCTCGCGGCCTGCTTCATCGACTCGATGGCGGCGCTGGGCCTGCCTGGACACGGCTGCAGCATTCGTTACCAGTACGGGCTTTTTGAGCAGAAAATCGTGGACGGCAACCAGGTCGAGCTGCCGGACAAATGGCTTCGGGATGGCTTTGCGTGGGAGTACCGCAAGCCGGATAAGGCGGTCAACGTGCGCTTCGGCGGCAATGCTTATATGAAGGAACAGCCGGACGGCAGCCTGCGCCTCGTTCACGAGGACTATATGACCATCATGGCGGTGCCTTACGACGTGCCGGTGGTCGGCGCGAAGAACAACACGGTCAATACGCTCCGCCTTTGGAACGCCGAGGTGGACAAGGACTTCATGACCTTCGGCGGCAAACTGACGCATGAGCAGATCCAGGAGCGTATGAACTACCGGAGTCAGGTCGAAAACATCACGCATTTCCTCTATCCTGACGACAGCACCGAGGAAGGACGCCGTCTGCGGCTAATCCAGGAATACTTCTTCGTTTCGGCGGGCGTCCAGAGCATCATCCGTCATCAGCTCAAGGAAGGCGTGATGCTCCACGACCTGCCGGACAAGATTGCAATCCATATCAATGACACGCATCCGGCGCTGGCTGTGGCGGAAATGATGCGCATCCTCGTCGACGAAGAAAAGATGCCGTGGGAAGAGGCGTGGGAGGTTACGACGAACGTCATGGCCTACACGAATCACACGATTATGCCGGAGGCGCTGGAGCGCTGGCCGGTTGGGATGTTCCGTAACATTCTGCCGCGCATTTACATGATTATCGAGGAAATCAACGCACGTTTTCTGAAGCATGTCCGCCGCCGCTATCCTGGCGACGAAGAGCGCGTCCAGGCTCTTTCGATTATCCAGGACGACCAGGTCCATATGGCGCGGCTTGCCGTGGTCGGCAGTTACAGCGTCAACGGCGTCGCGGCGATTCATTCCGAGATTTTGAAGCATACGACGCTGCGGCCGTTTTTCGAGTTCTTCCCGTCGAAGTTCAACAACAAAACGAACGGTATCACGCATCGCCGTTGGCTGATTGCCTCGAACCCGGAGCTTGCGGACTTCCTCGACGAGAAGCTGACCGCCGCGTGGCAGAAGAAGCCGGCGTTGCTTGAACACCTCGCCGAGCTGAAGGATGACCCCGACACGCTGAAGCGTTTGGCGGAAATCAAGCTGACGCGCAAGAAAATCCTCGCACGCTATATCCGTGAGAAAACGGGGCTGCGGGTGGACTCGGAGACGCTGTTCGACATTCAGGTCAAGCGCATCCATTCCTACAAGCGGCAGTTGATGAACATTCTGCATATCATGTACCAGTACGATCGCCTGCGTCGGGGCAAGGACTCCGACATGGTGCCGACGACGTATTTCTTTGGCGGCAAGGCCGCGCCGGGCTACTATATCGCGAAAGAGACGATCCGGCTGATTTGCGCTGTGGCTGACGTGGTCAACCACGATCCCGCCACGAACAAGATGCTGAAGGTCGTTTTCATCGAGAAT
>JAFRNO010000459.1 GCA_017430155.1 Kiritimatiellia bacterium
AGGACCTTCGCGTACGGCGTCTACACCAACGAGACGGGCGATGTCTCTGTCATCAATAACGGCGAGGCGGCCTTGCCAGGCTTGGCCTATTTCGCATCGCTCTCGCTCAAGGTGACGTCCGCGGGCGCGGTCACGGCCACGCTTTCCTACGACACGGGCAAGACGAAAAAGGATCCGAAGACGAAGAAGACGGTGAAGGTGTACTACAAGCCGACGTGCGCGACGGTGGTGATCCCGACAACGGCGGCGGACGCCTATCAGTTTTTGAGCGGCGCGTATCTCTTCTTCGCGCCGTCGGCGGCGAACAACTTCCCCGGCGTCGGCGGCTGGGTGCAGGTGACCGATCACGACAAGGTGCAGCTCTGGGAGGGCGGCCCGTACTGGGCGACAACGAACATCGGTGCGGAAAGGCCTGAGGACTACGGCCTCTACTTCTGGTGGGGCGACACGACAGGGCATCGCCCTTCATCTTCTGGAACGTTCGATTTCGACTTCTCGTACAATAATCCTGCCATCTACACATACGGGAAGGGCGATTCGCAATTGAAGTCTGAAGGGTGGCTGACGGACGACGGTGTCCTTGCCCCTGCGCATGACGCGGCGACGGTGCACTGGGGCGGCTCTTGGCGTATGCCGACGGAACAGGAACTGCAGGGGCTCGTCGATAATTGCGATTGGTCGCCTGCGACGGTGAATGGCGTGGACGGGTACATCGTTAGCGGCAGGGACGACTATGATTCCGCCAGCATCTTTCTCCCCTGCGCCGGCCGCGGCTACGGGACTTCGCTCAGCTATTCCGGTTCGAACGGCTACTACTGGTCGTCCGTCCCGTACTCGGGCTACGACAGCTCGTGGAGCCTCAACTTCTTTTCGAGCGACCACATCACGAACTACAGCAGCCGCCTCCGCGGGCGGTCTGTTCGTCCTGTCCAAGGGTTCACCGAATAGCGAGCGAAGCGAGCGCATCCAATTCTTCAATTCTTTAATTCTTCAGGTGGTTCTGAAGCGGCGAGACGCCGCTTATCACTTCCGCCTTGCGGCGGGCGCGGGGATTTGGTAGACTCTTGCCCGTCAGGACAAAGGAGCAAATCAAGAAATGGTAACATTCGAGTACAAAGGCGTCGTCGAGATGAAGGGCGAGACGAAGGCGTTCGGGCAGAACGGCTTCACGAAGCGCGAGCTCGTGGTCGGGAATCCCCCCGATTCGCCGAGCATGTATCCCAATCCCGTTCTGTTCACGTTCAAGAAGGACCGCTGTGCGCTGTTGGATCCCGTGAAGGTGGGCGATCCCGTGAAAATCCAGTTCACGATCGACGGACGCAAATGGGACGGACCGAACGGCGTGCGCTACTTCACCGACCTGACGGGCTGGAAGATCGACGTGCTCAACGGCGACGGCACGGCCACGGAGCCGGTTCCGGCGCCGCCCGAAGAGCCTGACATCCCTGCGGACCTCGGCGATTCCGAGAACCTGCCGTTCTGATGCACGCTTGGCGGGACATCCTCCGTCTGAGCGCGGAGTATCTGGTCCAGAAAGGCGTTCCGGACGCGCAGGTCGCGGCGGAACTTCTCGTGGCGCGGCTGCTGAAATGCGGCCGCGGCTTTCTTTCTCCGCGCCTCGGCGAAACGCCGGACCCGAAGTACGTGGAGGCCATGCGGCGCGGCATTGCGCGCCTCGCCGCCGGCGAACCCGTCCAGTACGTGCTCGGCGAATGGGACTTCCGCTCGCTCACGCTGACGTGCGACCGCCGCGCGCTCATCCCGCGTCCCGAGACGGAGGAGCTCGTCACGCGCGTGCTCAAGTTCGCGAAGGCGTACGCCGTGCCGCGTCCGTTCGTGGTGGACGTGGGGACGGGCGGCGGCTGCATCATCCTCTCTCTCGCACGCGAGATGTCCGACGGCATCTTTCTCGGACTCGACATCTCGGCGGACGCCGTGGCGCTCGCGCAGGAAAACGCCGCGCGGTGCGGTCTCGCGGACCGCGTGAAGTTCGCGGTGGCGGACGGCCTCGACGACTTCGACGAGCCGGAGACGGTGGACATCCTCGTCTCCAACCCGCCGTACATCCCGACGGCCGACTGCGCCGCGCTCGACCCGCGCATCCGCAACTGGGAGCCGATGAACGCGCTCGACGGGGGACCGGCGGGGCTGGATTTCTACGAACGGCTCGTGGGCGACGCGCTCAACGTCCTCAAGCCCGGCGGCGGCGCGTTCTTCGAGATCGGCGACGGACAGGGCGAGGCGCTGCGGAAGCTGTTCTTCGACGCGGGCTTCGACGACATCCGCATCGAGCCGGACTACGCCGGCCACGACCGTTACGCGTCGGCAGTCCTGCCGTGACGGCGGGGCGGATTTATGGTATACTAACGTCCAATTTTTCCAAGGAGGAACAGATGACGCTTGAAGAACAGGTAAAGGCGATGCTCGACGCGCTCCGTCCGATGCTGCAGCAGGACGGGGGCGACCTCGAGTTCGTGAGCATGGAGGGCAAGGTGGTCACGCTCAAGCTCGTGGGCCACTGCGGATCGTGCCCGTACGCGATGATGACGCTCAAGAGCGGCATCGAGCAGAAGCTGCGGGAGCTGGACCCGGAAATCGTCGTGGAGCGCGCGGAATGAAGACGGTGAACGTTTCGCTCGTCGGCGTGGGCGGCCAGGGAATCCTCCTGACGGCCAATCTGCTGGCGGATGCGGCCGCGCTGAGCGGCCTCGACGTGAAGAAGAGCGAGATCCACGGCATGGCCCAGCGCGGCGGCAGCGTGATCTCGTCCGTGCGCTTCGGCGACGAGGTGCACAGCCCCATCATCCCCGAGGGGCAGAGCGACGTCTTGGTGGCGTTCGACCGCCTGGAAGGCCTGCGCTGGCAGGGATTCCTCGCGAAGGGCGGCAAGGTGCTGATGAACAACGTCGACCTCGTGCCCGTCACGGTATCGAGCGGGCTCCAGCAGCCGGTCACGGACTTCGAGGCGCGCCTCGCGAAGGCGTTCCCCGACGTGATCATGGTCGACGCGGCGAAGATTGCGGACGAAGTGGGCAACGCCCGCACGATGAACATGGTGATCGCGGGCGCCCTGTCGGCGCTCGTGCCGTTCGAGGAGTCAAAGTGGCTGGAGGCGATGGAGCAGATGCTCACGGGTCCGAAGGCCAAGCTCTTGCCCGTCAACAAAGAGGCGTTCGCACGCGGACGAAAGGTGGTGTTGGGATGAAGTTCTGGAACCGGGAAGCCGAGACGATGAGCCGGGACGCCCTCGAGGCGCTCCAGCTCAAGGGCCTGCAGAAGACCCTCCGCCGCGTGTGGGCGTGCGACTGGTGGCGCGACCTGCTGCACAAGCGCGGCATGTCGGACCCCGCAGACGTCAAGAGCCTTGACGACCTCCGCCGCCTGCCGTTCCTCACGAAGGAGGACTTCCGCGAGGCGTATCCGCTCAAGATGTCCACGGTCGACCGCAAGGAGCTCCTGGAGTTCCACATGTCGAGCGGCTCCACCGGCACGCCCGTGGTGATGGCCTACACGAAGAACGATCTCAACCAGTGGGCGGACACGATGGCCCGCTGCTTCACGATGGCTGGCCTCGAGGCGGGCGACGCGTTCCAGATCATGCCCACGTTCGGCCTCTTCAACGGCGGCTTTGGCTGCTACCACGGCTGCCGCAAGGCGGGCCTCTTCTGCGTGCCCGCGTCGAGCGGCAACACGGAGCGCCAGATCAAGCTCATGCGCGACTTCCGCGTGAAGGGCTTCTGCTCCGTCGTGAGCTACGTGCCGCGCGTGATCGAGAAGCTCGATGCGGACGCCTCCGGCGACCACGACATCCCGTCCCTGCGCGTGGGCATCTTCGGCAGCGAGACCTTCTCCGACGAGATGCGCAAGAAGATCGAGAACCGCCTGCACATCGAGTGCTTCGACATCTACGGCATGATCGAGACGGGCGGCATCGGCACGACCGGCCAGGACTGCTCCGCGCACGCGGGCATCCACGTGTGGGACGACTACTACATCACCGAGGTCGTCAACCCCGCCACGGGCGAGCCCGTGCCGGACGGCGAGTACGGCGAGGTGGTGTTCACGTCGCTCTCCCGCGAGGCGATGCCGATCATCCGCTACCGCACCCATGACATCAGCCGCATCCTCTCGCGCGAGAAGTGCGCATGCGGGCGCACGCATATCCGCATCGACCGCATCACCGGCCGCACGGACGACATGCTCATCGTCAAGGGCGTCAACTTCTACCCGCGTCAGGTGGAGCAGGCGCTGATGGAGATCCCCGGGGTGAAGGACGAATTCCAGATCATCCTCGAGGAGCACAACGGCATGACGGACGTCACGATCAACGTCGAGGCCGAGCCCGGCGTGACGGGCCATACCGTCGCCAAGCACCTCCGCGAGCGCCTCGGCTTCCTGCCGAAGGGCGACGTGTTCCCCGTCGGCGCCCTGCCGCGCACGGAGGGCAAGGCGAAGCGCGTCATCCGGAAGAAGGTTGACTGACATGGATCTCTCCCGCAGGCATTTCCTCCAGGCGGCCGGCGGCCTCGTGGCCGTCTCCGCCCTGCCGTCGTTCGCGGACGACCCGTCCGTCTTTCCCCTCCGCGGGAAGTACGAGCGGCTCGTGCTCTCCTACCAGCGCATCGACGCGGGCGCCACGAAGCCGTTCTCCATCCTGCACATCTCCGACACGCACCTCACCGAGGCGTATCCCGACGAGAACGAGATGAAGCATTTCATCAAGGGATACCGCACGAAGACGTTCGGCGGACGGCAGGAGGAGGCGCTGCGCGACTCGCTCGCGTGGGCGAAGAGCAACGTCGACTATGTGGTCCACACGGGCGACCTGATCGACTTCCAGTCCCGCGCCAACTTCGACCTGGTGAAGAAGTACTACGGCCCGGCGATGTGCGGCTCCCTCGGCAACCACGAGTTCTCGCAGAACATGGGCCGCACGAAGCAGTCGAACACCGAGGAATACAAGGCCGAGACGGCGGACCTCCTGCGCGCGACGTATCCGTTCGACATCCGCCTGCAGTCCACGGTCGTGAACGGCGTCAACTTCGTGACGATCGACGACGTGTACGGGTACGTGTGCCCCGACCAGGTCGAGCGCTTCGCCGCCGAGGTGAAGAAGGGCCTGCCGATCATCCTCTGCATGCACGTGCCGTTCATCACGCCGCACATCTGGCTCGCGGACCAGAAGTTCTGGACGCGCGCCGGGAGGAAGTTCGAGAGCGCCGCGGTACCGGACGCGCGCGGCGACTACAAGGTGCAGCAGACCGATCCCGTGACGCGCGACTTCATCGCCTACCTGAAGACGGAGAAGCTCCTGAAGGGCATTCTCGCCGGACACTTGCACATCACGGTGCAGGACCGCTTCTCGCCCACGGCGATGCAGTACGTCATCGGCGGCAACTTCATGTTCCACGGCGAAGAGGTCTTCTTCACGTAATCTCATCCGGGCGGTTAGCTCAGTTGGTTAGAGCGAGTGCTTTACACGCATTAGGTCGGGGGTCCGAATCCCTCACCGCCCACCAAACAAACGAGCCAACCGACCGATTGGCCAACTGCGAGGGAAATGACATGGTCAAGCACGTTATTCTGTGGAAGCTGAAAGAGGACGTTGCGGACAAGGCGTCCGTCAAGGCCGGCATCAAGTCGGGGCTTGAGGGCTTGAAGGGCGTTGTTCCCGGCCTCGTCGAGATCGTCGTCCGGACGGAAGGGCTTGCGAGCTCCAATGCGGACGTCATGCTTGATTCGGCGTTCGAGTCCGAGGCGGCGCTCAAGGGCTACGCGGTACATCCGGCGCACGTGGCCGTCGCCAACGAAAAGGTGCGTCCGTTCACGCAGACGCGCCTATGCCTCGATTTCGAGGCCTAACGAGTCCTAGCCGCCTGCAAAGGCCCGCGGGGGGATTTCGTTGCTTGCGGAATGAGGGGGGATTATGGTATCATATCGCCAACCCTGGAAGGAAGGTGTGGCGGCGTGATATTTTGACATCCAAGAGGACGAGACGATGAAAACGAGCAAAATGTGTGTTTTAGGAAGCGTGTTCGCGGCCTGCCTGGCGGCGGGCGCGGAGACGCCGGACAG
>JAFRNO010000460.1 GCA_017430155.1 Kiritimatiellia bacterium
CCGGGTGGCTCCCCTGCGCGTCTATGTCCTAGGGCACGAACTCACGCACGCGCTCTGCGGCCTCTGCTTCGGCGCGATTCCCACGAACCTGAGGGTCGGCCTGAGGGGCGGGTCGGTCACGCTCACGAAGTCCAACGTGTGGATCACGCTCTCGCCGTACTTCTTTCCGTTCTGGACGGCCGTGGTGGGGCTTCTCGCGCTGATCGTGCGCTGCTTCGTCTCCCCTCTGCCGTTCACGGGCGCCTGGTTGTTCGTCGTGGGCTTCACACTGGGCCTTCACGTGTGCTTCACGCTCCGCGCGATTCTCCAGGAGCAGCCGGACCTCCAGGAGTACGGCTACGTGTTCTCCTACGTGCTCATCTGGATAATCAACGTCGCCGGCGTGATCGCCTGGATCGTCTGCACGAGCGAGGTGACGTGGGGAGCGGTCTGGGACCGGCTGCTCGTCCGTTCCGCCAACGCGTACCAGGCCGTCGCCCGGTGCGGCATATGGATCTATGAATCTGTACGTTCACTTCCCTTTCTGCAGGGCTAAGTGCGCGTACTGCGCGCTTCACTCCCGCGCGGGGTCCACGCCCGAGGTGCGCCGCGCCTACTGCGCCCGCCTTGCCGCCGCGCTCGCCACATGGGGGACAGACCCCGAGAAAGTGGGGCCTGTCCCCACGTTGTCGACCATTTATTTCGGTGGCGGCAGCCCCGCTTTCTGTGATCTTTCGCCCATCTTCAAGGCGTTGCGGACACGGACGGCGGTCGCGGGGCGACCGCCCTACCGAGACCCGTCTTGCGAATTTACGGTGGAGCTGCACCCGCTGGATGCACGGCCAGAAGTGTTGGAAATGTTGAAAAATGGCGGGGTAAATCGCATTTCAATAGGTGTGCAGAGCCTGGATGATGACGTGTTGAAGGCGATGGGGCGGTTGCATACGGCGGCGGAGGCCGAGGCTGCTTTCCGCGCCGTGCGCGCGGCGGGTTTCACGAACGCGGGCATCGACTTGATTGCTGGGTGGCCTGGCACCACGTCTGATTCCTGGCATACGACCCTCTCGCGCGCGACGGCGCTCGGACTTGATCACTGCAGCGTCTACACCCTCATCCGCGAGCCGAAGACGCTTCTTGACCTCGCTGTGCGGCGCGGGGCATTGGCGCTGCCGTCTGATGATGCGGCCCTCGCCCAGATCGACGCCGCCCGCGCCGCGCTTGCGGAGGCGGGGCTCGTGCGCTACGAGATCTCGAACTACGCCCGTCCCGGCTTCGAATGTCGGCACAACCTTGCCGTCTGGCGCGGGGAGGACTACATCGGAATTGGGGAAGGGGCGCACGGACGCGTCGGGCTCGTACGGACCGCGAGCGGCGCGGAGACCACGGTGACGCCCGAGGAGGACGCCGTGGAACGCGCGCTCTTCTCCCTCCGCACGCGCGAGGGACTGTCCCTCGAACGCGTCGCGCGCCTCTGGCCGACCCTCGCGCCGCGCCTGCCCGCCTGGCGCGAGAAGCTGGAATTCTTCAAGCGCCAGGGGCTTTTGCGGGACGCCTACCGCCTCACGTCCCGCGGCGCCGAAGTGTGCGACTCGATCCTCGCCGACCTTCTCTGACTGTTTTCGCCGCGCGATTTGTGGTATACTTATCTCCGCCATGGACACATCCAGACGATCCGCGTTCATCGAACGCAAGACGAAAGAGACGAACATCTCGCTGTCGCTCGACCTCGACGGGACGGGCGCGGGCGAGATCGACACGGGCATCGGGTTCTTCAACCACATGCTCGAGCTGCTCAAGAAGCACGCGCTGGTGGACCTCACGGTGAAGTGCGCGGGCGACCTCGACGTGGACTACCACCACACGGTGGAGGACGTGGGCCTCGTGCTCGGACAGGCGCTCAACCAGGCGCTCGGCGAGCGGCGCGGCATCACGCGCTACGGCTTCGCCTCCATCCCGATGGACGAGGCGCTCTGCGAGACGTCGCTCGACCTCGGGGGGCGTCCGTTCCTCGTGATGACGTGTCCGATGAAGCACCTCATGGTGCGCGACTTCGAGGTGAAGCTGCTGGAGGAGTTCTTCCGCGCCGTGAGCGTGGAGGGCCGCCTCAACATCCACCTCCGCCAGATCTACGGCGACGAGGCGCACCACGTGTGCGAGGGCTTCTTCAAGAGCTTCGCCCGCGCGCTGCGCCAGGCGGTGTCGGCCGACCCGCGCGAGACGGGCGTGCCGTCTTCCAAGGGCTGTATTTAAAAAGGAATAACCAGACATGAATCTCCAAGGTACGATTACGGCGATGGTCACGCCGTTCACGCGCGACGACAAGGTCGACTACGGCGCGCTCAAGGCGTTCGTCGACTGGCAGTGCGAAAGCGGCGTCGAGGGGCTGTGTCCCGTCGGCACCACGGGCGAGTCGCCCACGCTCTCGCACGAGGAGCACCACGAGGTCGTCGCGAAGGTGATCGAGTACGCGGCGGGGCGCGTGAAGATCATCGCGGGCACCGGCGCGAACTCCACCGCCGAGGCCGTCTCGCTCACGCAGGACGTCATCGCGCGCGGCGGCGCGGACGCGACGCTCCAGGTGACGCCCTACTACAACAAGCCGAACGCGGAAGGGCTCTACCGCCATTTCATGACCGTGGCCGACCTCGGCCTTCCCGTGGTGCTCTACAACGTGCCCGGGCGCAGCGGCCGCGAGATCCCGCTCGACGTCGTCGCGCGCCTCGCGAAGCATCCGAAGATCGTGGCCATCAAGGAGGCCGCGGGCAGCGTGGAGCGCGTGAGCGCGATCCGCCACCTCTGCCCCGGGCTCACCGTGCTCTCCGGCGACGACTCCCTCGCCCTGCCGATGATCGCCGTCGGCGCGTCCGGCGTGATCTCCGTCGCCTCCGACGTGATGCCGCGCGAGATCAGCGACTTCATCCGCACCGCGCTCGCGGGCGACTTCGCCGCCGCGCGCGCCCTGCACGAACGCTACTACGACCTGTTCCACGACCTCTTCATCGACACGAACCCGATCATGGTGAAGGAGGCGCTCGTGATGACGGGCCGGATCGGCCCCGGGTTCCGTCTGCCCCTCTGCGAGACGACGCCCGAGAAGCGCGCGAAGCTGCGCGCCACGCTCGCCGCCCTCGGCCTCAAGGTGTGACGCGATGACGCTTGCCGACATCGAGAGAAAATGCGCCGACGTCGACGGCGTGGTATTCGATTTCGGCGGCGTGCTTACCGTGTCGCCCAAGACGGACGACTGGCCGGTCTATGCCTACTGCGCGAAGTTCGGCGTGGACCGCGCCGCCGTCGACCGCGGCTGGCAGCGCTACCGCAACCTCTGGGACGGCGGGTTCATCTCGTTCGCGGAATTCTATAGGCGCACGTTTGCGGACGCCGGCGCGACGATCGGCGCCGCGCAGCTGGACGTCCTCTGGGAACTCGACGCCGAGGTCTGGTTCCGCACGTTGCGCACGGACACGCTCGCGCTCATGCACCGGCTGAAGACATCCGGCAAGAAAATCGGCATTCTCTCCAACATGTCGCCGGAATCCTACGAACGTCTGTTCGTTCCCGGCTGCGCGGAGTACCGCGTGCTGCTCGACGCGGAGGTGATCTCGGGGCTGGAGTTTCTCTTCAAGCCGGAGGAGCCGATCTACCGTCTCATGGAACGCAGGATGGGCCTGCCGCCCGCCCGACTGATCTTCCTCGACGACACGGAGGTGAACGTGCTCGCCGCCCGCGCCTTCGGCTGGCGCGCGGAAATTTACCCGCCATTCTCTCCAAAGGATTAAAAGATGAACATTGGACGCATTGCCGCGTATGCGGCCGTAATCGCCTGCGCCGGCGTTTGTTCCGCTGCGGTTGAACCCGGCGAGAACATCGTGCTGAACGGCGCGCTTGAGGCCGACCAGGCTTCCTCGCCGCCGTTCTGGAACGTGAACAAGCCGGAAAAGATTTCATGGAAGCCGTCCGGCGGTCCGGACGGGCGGCCTTACATGTCGATTTCGTCGGATGACCGCGATCCGGCCGAGGCGACCTTCCGCCAATACGGACTGCGTCTCGTCGAGGGCGGCAAATACAGGATCTCCGCCTACGTGCGCACGAAGGCACTGACCACGGGCTACGGCGGCGTGTCGGTGGTGAACCACGGATGGTACAAAGGCGCGAGCGCCGGCAAGTTGCCGCCCGACACGGCGGGGAAATGGGTGAAGCTCGAGCATGACTTCACGTGCTTCGCCTCCAAGGACGGGACGTATTCGCTGGTGGCGTTCCTGACGAAGTTCAAGGGGACGTTCGACGTCGCGGACATCCGCCTCGTTGCGTTGGACGAGGCGGCCCTCGCGAAGACCGAGCGTTCGCCGATCTTCGCCATCCAGTCGAAGCCGCGGCTGATTGCGTCTCCGCGGTTGCCTATCTGTATTACTTCGAAAATGCGTTTCCTCTTCTCCTTCATAACAAAATCATTTTACACGAATATAATGATGATTTCAATCATGGGAGTTTGACGAAAGGCAGATGCTGGGATA
>JAFRNO010000461.1 GCA_017430155.1 Kiritimatiellia bacterium
CGATCTGCACCACGCGCCCCAGCTGCCGCTTCACGCGCGCCAGGAGCTCGCGTGCCCCGCAGTCCTTCACGATGTAGTCATCCGCGCCGATCGTGAGTCCGCGCACCTTGTCGTCCTCCTCGCCGAACGACGTGAGCAGGATGATGGGCAGCGACTTGTCCGCGCGCCGGACCTCCCGGCACACGTCCCAGCCGGTCTTCACCGGCATCTTGACGTCAAGCAGCAGCAGGTCGGGGCGCTGCGCGGCGTACAGCGCGAGCGCCTCGCCGCCGTCCTTCGCCACGCGCACGGCGTACCCCTCGTCCTCAAGCATTTCGACGACCGAGTCGCGCGGTTCGGCCTCGTCGTCGGCGATCAGGATGTCCGTCATGTCTTCTCCTCCTCTTCAAGATTTTCTCCCAGGGGCAACGCGAGCGTGAACGCGCAGCCGCCGTCCGGACGCGCCGCGACGACGAGTTCGCCGCCCATGTCGCGCGCGAGGTCGCGCGCGAACGCAAGTCCCACGCCCCAGCCGCCGGCCGACTTCGTCAAGTCGTTCGGCGCACGCCAGTCGCGGTCGAACACATGCCGCAGCTGGGAAGCCGGCAGACCCGGGCCGCGGTCGGCCACGCACACCTCCGCCGCCGAGCCGTCCGCCGCACGCGCCACGCGCACCGAAACGGGACCGGCGTGCGCCGCGTACTTCGCCGCGTTCGTCAGCAGGTTCTCCACGATTTCCATCACGGAGTCGCGGTCGCCGACCAGGCGCACGGACACGACGTCCGCCAGGTCCAATCCATGTTCCTCGAACCTGTCGGCCAGCGGACGCGCCGTCTCGCGCACCGCCTCCCCGAGGTCGAACGGCTGGCGTTCGTACGTGCGCATGCCGCGTTCGAGCCGGTCGAAGTCCCGCAGGCGCTCGATGCGACGGCGCAGTTCCCGTCCCTGCTCGAGGATCACGCCCGCCGCCTTCGCGCGCCGTTCCTCCGTCGTGTAGGCGCCGTCCGCCAGCCGTTCCGCGCGCAGGAGGATGCTCGCAAGCGGCGTCTTCACCTCGTGCGCGGCGTTGGAGACGAACGTGTTGCGCCGCTCCATCTCGCCCCGCGCCCGCAGGACCGCCACGGCAAGGGACACACCGCCCGCGAGGAGCAGCAGCCCCACGCCCACCAGCAGCACGCCCGCCACGACGTAGCCCGTGCGCGACGGCAGGTCTTCCGCGCCCAACGGGCCGACCACCAGTCCGCACACGTGTTTGTTGCGCTTGTTCCGCGACCAGACGACCACCGCGTCCGAGTCCGCCCCGCCGCCCCGCAGCGTCTGCCAGCCAGCGTTGTCCACGCCCAGCCGTCTCGAGCTCTTACGAGGCGTCCAGTTCGTCGTCGCGAGGTGCTGGCAGTCTCCCACGAGGTTCGTTTCCCACAGCATCTTCCCCGATTTCCAGAGGAAGGCCGCCGTCGCCAGGGGAAAGGGCGCGTCGGAATCGCCGCGCTGTGCGACGAACGACGCCAGACGGTTCTCGAGCGTCCGCAGCGCCTTCGCCCGTTTCGCCGCGCGGGACGACAGGTCGTTCAGCGCCGACTGCGTCTCGCGGTAGAATTTCATCGCCGTCACGTTCGCGCGGTCGAGCGCCTGTTCGCCCGCCTGGCGATGGTACTCGTGCACGATCCAGCCGAGCCCCGCGCCGACGAACAGCAACGCGGGCAGTACGACGGCCAGCAACTTCAGCACGTCGCGGCCCTTCCATTGCCGCAGCCAAGTCATTGCAGGAACGGGTTCGTGGCGTTTTCCTGCGCAATCGTGGTCGACGGGCCGTGCCCAGGCACGACCGTCAGCTCCGGATCGAGCGCGGCGAGGCGGCGAAGCGACTCGCCCAGCTGGCGACGGTCGCCGCCAGGGAAGTCGGTGCGCCCGCACGACCCCGCGAAGAGGGTGTCGCCCGTGAGAAGGAGCTTCTGCGCGGCGAAGAGGAAGCACGCGCCGCCGGGCGTGTGGCCGGGCGTGGCAATTACCTGCGCGGTGAGGCCGCCCGCCGCGAGCGTGGCGCCGTCCACGAGGTCGGCGACGAGCGTGGCAGGCTTCTTCACCGCCTCGTAGTCGGGCGGCCAGGCGTTTTGCGGATGGCCGATCATCGGCACGTCGCCCGGCCCCACGTGCACGGGGAGACCCGGATAACGCGCGAGAAGCCCGTCCACCGCGCCGATGTGGTCGAAGTGGCCGTGCGTGAAGAGGATGAGCGCGGGCGTGAGTTTCTTTTCCTCGAGGAACGCGCAGATGGCCTCCGGCTCCGCGCCGGGATCGACGATCCACGCCGCGGCGGGGTCCTCCCAGAGAATCACGCAGTTCGCTTCGATGGACCCGAGGAGCATGATTTCCTGGTTCATGTCAGTCCTCCGCCTTGCAGTGCCGCAGCAGTTCGTCGAACCGGTTGATCTTCATCGTGTAGCGGCTCTCGCGCAGATGGCCGAAGCCGAACGTGCAGAACGCGGTCTTCACGCCCGCGTTCGTGCCGCATTGCATGTCCGTCCAGTTGTCGCCCACCATCCAGTCGTGCGACGACACGCGGTGCCCGCGCAGACGCGCGGCCGCCTCTCGGAGCGGCAGCGCGGAGGGCTTCATCTCCGCGCAGTCTCCGCCGCCCACCACGCCCGCGCCGAAATAGCGGGCGATGCCGAAGTGGTCGAGGATCTGGCGCGTGAACGTGCCGGGCTTGTTCGTGACGATGCCCATCAGCCAGCCGCGGTCGTGCAGCTCCGCGAGCGTCGAGCGCACGCCGGGATAGAGCGTGGTCGTGTCGAACAGGTGCGCGCCGTAGTTGCGCAGGTGCATGGGCCAGAGCTCGTCGAAACGCCCGGTCGCCTCGGGGATGGCGTGTTCCAGCAGATAGCGCGCGCCGTTGCCCACGCACGCCACCACGTCCTCCAGGGGAAGCGCTGCATAACCCAACTCAAGGCGCGTGGCGTTGACCGCCGCAGCCAAATCCGCACGCGAATCGATCAGCGTGCCGTCCATGTCGAAGAAAATCGCGTTCATTCCTCCCCTTGCCCTCTTTTCACCTCTTCAGCATGCCTATTCACTATTCACTCTTACCTATTCACTGCCGTTGGCGGAGGGAGGGGGATTCGAACCCCCGATACGGAGATTAGTCCGTATGGCGATTTAGCAAACCGCTGCCTTCAGCCACTCGGCCATCCCTCCAATGGGAAAACGCGGGATATGATACGGAATTCTGACGCCAAATGCAAGCGCGAAATGCGCCAATCGGCTTTTTGGCCTTTTCGAACCATCACCACTTTCCAAAGGTGCGGATCTTGATGTTGCGGAACTCGACCGTGCCGCCGCCTGGCACGAGGACGATCCGTCCCTCCAATTCGGCGTTGTCACGTTTCTTCCTGTCGACGATCCTCCCGTCAAGCCAATGCGTGACCGGCTTCCGGCGTGCGACGATGCGGATCGTCTGCCATGCATGGGGATCTTTCGCGTCGGGCGGCAACGGCGTGAGGGGATAGGCAATCGACGTGTCGGCGTTCGTCTCGGCGTTGTGGAAGTAGAGGACCCTCACCGCCGCCCCCGGCGCCAGGCGGTAATCGGCCTTGAAGTCAAAATCCTTGAAGGGGACCGCCGTGCGGATGGGGTCGGCCTCCGGCTGCGCCACGAGCGAGTCGTTCGCCACGTACCATCCGCGCGCCGTGAAGTTCGAACAGCCGGCCGCCACGCCCACCCAGCCGTTGGTGGGAAAATCGCCGTCCCAGAGCAGGTTCCACCCCTGGACTTCCTCTTCGCTCGTCAGCACGTTGGGTTTCGGCTCGCCCTTGAACAGGGCGCACCCGCACAAACCGGCAATCGCTGCCATATACATCGCAAGGCAAAAGTTTTTCATGGGCCTATTATACCACAAATTGCTTTCTGAATGCGTTCGGCGCAGTTCCGCCACGTAAAATCAGCAAGCATCCAGTCTCGCCCGCGCGCGCCCATCTCCGCCAATTCTTCGCGCGAACGCGCCGCGCAATCCGCCAGCGCCGCACGTAACGACACGGCGTCCACCTCCGTCCACCAGCCGCAGCCATGCTTTTCCAACCCTTCCCACGGCGCGCCCTTCGTGGTGATCGCCGGCGTGCCGACGACAAGCGCCTCGGCCACCGCGAACCCAAAATTCTCGCTGTGCGTGGGCAGCACAAGCGCATCCGCCGCGCGCATCTCGCGCATCTTCTCCATACCCGTCTTCACGCCGAGGAACGTCACGCGGTCCGCGACTTCGAACCTCCGCGCAAGCCGTTCGTAACGCGCCTGCATGCCATCCACATCGGGCGCGATCACGCGCAACGATGCGTCTGCTGGCAGGGCCGCGAGAAGGAGGTCGAGTCCCTTTAGGGGATGGAGCCGTCCAACAAAGAGGAATGTCTTCGGGCTATCGCCCGTACCCTTCGGCGGCAAGTCGGGCGTCAGCAGATCATCAACCCCCATACCCACCACCTCGACGCGCCGCACGCCGCGCACCCAGCATTCAACCGCCGCCTTCTCCGTTTCGGTTGTCACGAGCACGCACGCGGCGCGGCGCATGTAAGGACGCTCCAGCGGCGAGACGAGCATCTTCTTCCACGCGCTGTGGCGGAGGGCCGCCGCATTCAGGCACCCGTGCGGCACGCGCACGAGCGGCGTGCCGGCGCGCAACGCCGCGTGGCATGCGCGCAGCACGGGCGGCGTCCACATCGAATGCACGCAGACCGCATCCGCTGCGCGGCAGTCGTCGCATGTGCACGCGCCCTTCACGACCGTCTCGTCGCCCAGCGCGCGCTGCTCGTCCGCGAGACGCGTCGCCATCGCCGCGATTCCATTGGCCGGATCGCCCAGCCCCGGCACGACATGCAGGATCTTCACAGCGTCACCCCCACTTTCGGCCATGCCTGCAGGATGCGCCCGAGGTTCTCCGCGCGCGACATGCCCGCAAGCGCCATGTTGCGCGCCGCGCCGAACGTCTCCGCCGTCACGAGGCCCTGGCGCGTGTAGACGGGCACGAGCCCGCGTGCACGCACGGCCGCGTCGAGTGACGGCGTACCGCGCCCGAACGGATACGCCACGAGGCGCGGCGCGCGGCCCGTCCAGTCCGCCAGCATGCGCTGCGCGCGGTCGAGTTCGTCAAAAACCTCCGCCTCCGGACGCTGCGGCGCGCTGGGATGCGTCCAGAAATGGTTCTCCACCGTCACGAGGGGGTGTTTCGCAAGCGCCCGCACGCCCGCCTCATCGAGGAGACGGCGCGGATGCGCCCGCCCCTCCCACGCCGCGTCGACAAGCGCATAGCGCTCTGCCGACGGCAGGCCATACCAGCGATGCCACTCGGGGTCGGGCAGCATATTCCACAAGTTGTCTGTCCACACCCATCCGCGCGCCGTCTCGCCGGGCGCGATGAACACGCTTGCCGGCGCGGCAAAACGCTCAAGAACGGGAACCGTCTCCGCCGTCTCGCGCCAGCCGTCGTCGAAGCTGATCCACGCACAGTTTCCCTCTGCCGCGCGGCCGGACAGCACGTCGTCCGACGAGACGAACCGGAATCCCCACCCCTTCAGCGCGGCAAGCACGCCCTCTACTTCGTGCGGAGAGGAATCATGGAACACGATTGGGAGAACCGTCCCCGCCGCACGGCACCGCGCACGCGCACGCCGACGCGCCCCTGCGAACGCATACGCCACGGCCACGCACCAGCCCACCTGGCGACGGAACATCACGGCGCCACCTCCACGGGGTGCCGCACGACGTCACACCAGCGCGCCACGCAGGAAAGGTCGAGTTCGTACAAGCGCCGACCGTCCGTCTCGCGCACCGTGAACGGCATCGCGTCGAACGCCTCCACGAGGGCGCCGTTCCGTCCCGTCGGCGTGAGCACCGCGCGGAAAACCTTTGCGCCCTGCGCGGCCGCGCGTTCGGCGAGAAAAAGAACCACGCTCTGTTCGCACAGCTTCTTCGCTACGCGGCAGCTCATCACGAACTCCCGCAGTTCCGCCGTGCCGTCATCCGCGCGCGCCATCGCCGCGAAGCCGACCGTACCGTAGTCGCCGTAGTCATCCGTGCAGCGCACGGCCCAACTCTCCGTCGACGCGACAAGCGACGCGAACGCCGCCTCGTCATACCGCCGCGCCGCGAGCGTCAGCTGGTTTGAGCGCTGGAGAAGCTCGCGGCACCGCACGGCCGTTTCGCCCTCCACTGTTCCCAGCGCAAGGCGGATGTGGCTCGCCTTCAGAAAAGCCACGTGGCCCACGCCGCTCGCCGCCTCGGCGCCGCGGCGCGCGGCCTCTTCCTGGTAGCGTGCGCGGCGAGTCGCGCTTTCGGCGCTCGCAGATGGATTGAAGCAGTGTTCCGCCGCGAGCGTTCCGATTGAGGCGGCGTCGAACGTGCGCACGCCCGGCGCGTTCTGGCGCACCTCCGCGCGTTCCCACGACGCGTCGTCCACGAGCGCGAGCGAATCCAGGCCCACGTTGAGTTCGCGTGCGAGCTGGCGGAGCGCCGCGCTCTTCGCGCCCCAGCCGACCTGCGGAAACACGAAGAGGTCCGCGATGCCGAAGCGCGCAAGCGCCTCCTGCACGGGCACGGGGTCGTTCTTGCTGCAGATCGAATTGACGATGCCGCGCGCGTCGAGCGCGCGCACGAGCGCGACCGCCTCGTCGCGCAGGGACAGTCCCTCCACGCCGTCCTCGGCGAGCACGCCCTTCCAGAGCGTACCGTCCAGGTCCCACGCGAGACACTTCACGAACGGCGCGTGCGCCGCATCCTCGGGCGGCGGCGACCACAACGCCAGTTCGCTGAACACGAGCTCCGCGCCTGCGTCCGCATCGGACGCAGGGAAAATGCGGAAGAGCGCGCCAACCGACACGGGCGGCAAAGCGAATGAA
>JAFRNO010000462.1 GCA_017430155.1 Kiritimatiellia bacterium
ATCGCCAAGGCGATGCCGCAGAGGCCCTCACCCGCAATGAGGCCGGCGGAGAGGAGCGTGCCGGGATCTTCGCCGGCGGCCGCATCGCCCCGGCGCCGGTCCACGAATCCGCGCAAGAGGCCGCCGGCAAACAGCGTGACGCCCAACCCGACAGGCAGGTACATGCCGATGGCGACCGGCATCACCGGCACCCGGAAGAGCGTGAGCACCACCGCGAGAACCGCGCCGCCCGCGATCAAGCCCCAAGGCAGGCCGCCGCCCATGATGCCCTCCACGATCGACTTCATCATCATCGCCTGCGGGGCGGAGATGGCGTCGCTCCCGAATCTCCAGGCACGGTGCAGGAGGATGAGCACGCCGCCGATCGCGAGCGCCGAAGCGACGACGCCGACGATCTCGCCGACCTGCTGCTTCCACGGCGTTGCGCCGAGGATGCGCCCCGTCTTGAGGTCCTGCGCCGTGTCGCCGGCGATGGCGGCGACGATGCACACCACGCTGCCGATCGCGATCGCGGCCACCATGCCCGCCGCACCGACCATGCCCGTCTCCCGCAAGACCAATGTGGCCACCACCAGCGTGGCGATCGTCATTCCCGAGACGGGGTTGTTCGAGCTACCGACAAGCCCGACCATCCGGGCCGAGACGGTCGCGAAGAAGAAGCCGAACAGCGCGATGAGCACTGCGCCCAAAAACGACACGGGCACGGCGGGCACGAGCCAGATGAAGAGCACCACGCAGGCAACGCCGCCCGCAACAAGCTTCATCGACAGGTCGCGATCAGCCCCCCCGGCTCCGCTTTCGCGGCCCCCTCTGCCCTTCAGTGGCTTGAACGCCTGGATGAACACGGGCAGCGACCGCATGAGCGAAAGGAAACCGCCCATCGCAATCGCCCCCACGCCCACATAGCGCACGTAGTTTTTCCAGATCGCCTTCGCGCTCTGAGCATCCCACACGGACCCCGCATCGGGAAGCACCACCGCGAGGATGGGCAGCAGCACCATCCAGCCAAACAAGGCGCCGCCAAAGAGCAGCGTGGAAACCCTCGGCCCCACGATGTAGCCGACGCCGAGCAGCGCGGGCGACACGTCAAACCCGATCGCCCCGCACACGCCGCGCACGGGCCACAGGAAACTTTCGGGGATCCACTTCAGTCCGCCCGTCACGGCCTTGACCGCCGCGCCCGCGCCCAACCCCACGAACACGTTCCGCGCATGCTGCGCCCCCGCCTCGCCGGCCTTCAGCACGTCCGCGCACGCCACGCCCTCGGGGTAGGTCAACGACTTGTCCTCGACGATCAGCGGTCTCCTCAGCGGCACCATCAGCAGCACGCCGAGCAAACCGCCGGCCAAGGCGATCGGCGTGACGAACAGCAGCTCGGGCGCGGAGAAGTCGGCCGGACGCTCCTCCGCCCAGAGGTACAGCGCCGGCAAGGTGAAGATCGCGCCGGCCGCGAGCGACTCGCCGGCGCTGCCGATCGTCTGCACCATGTTGTTCTCAAGGATCGAATCGCGCCGCAGCACGAAGCGCAGCACGGCCATCGACACCACCGCCGCGGGGACGGAGGCGGACACCGTCAACCCCACGCGAAGTCCCAGGTAGGCGTTTGCCGCGCCGAAGACGACGGCCAGCACCACGCCGAGGAGAAGCGCCGTCAGCGTGAGTTCCTTCTTCTTTTTTCCGGCAGTTTCCATGTACGTTCCTTACTGACGATACAGCTCGCGGGCGAGTTCGCGCGTCGCCTCGACCATCTCAGGGTGGGGGTTGTCCGCCACGTCCATCACGCCGTTGGCGAAGTCCTCGCCGTCCATCCAGCCCGTGAGCGGCATGTCGTGCCAGAAGAACCAGTGAACGCCGACGAGATGCTCGTCCTTGACCGCATGGCGCACGTACGCCTTGTACTTCTCGATCCGCTCCTTCATGTCGCGGCATGCCACGAGCCCCGCGTGCACCCCGCCGCGGTCGAGCGAGCCGAAGTGGAACTCGCCGATGATCGTAGGCTTGTCGACGATGTCGGTCTCGGGACGGGGCGTCATGGGCAGTTCGGAGTAGCTGTTGTAGCTCACCACGTCGCAGTGACGGGCCGCGGCGCGGATCGCGTCGGGGTAGCTGTTGCAGAAGCGGCAGCCGAGGTAGAGCCGTCCGGGGGCGACCTTCGCGACCACACGCTTGACCGTCGAGAAATAGCGCTCCGCGATCTCGGCCTCGAAGGCGCGGACGTCCTCCGCGGTGGCGCTTTTGAACGTCGCGCCCGCGCCGTGCGCGGCCTTGAGGCGACGGAGGTACTCGATCCGCGCGGGCTGGTCCTCGGGCGAATCGACCACGGCTTTCGCGACGTCGCCGTTGCCGCCCATGTTGCCGGTCGCCCAGTGGAGCTCGTTCTCCACGAACCAGCCGATGCACCACGGGTCGGTGCGCGACTTCGCGGTGCGCGTCTTGTACGCGCACTTCAGCACGTTCGCCTCGAAATCGGACGCGAACACGTCCGGGAACTTGCGCCAGGTACCCTTCTTGTCGCCCTCGATCTTGCGCACGCCGTCGAGGTTGAAGTTGTCGAAGTACGGCGTGCGGCTCGCCGACATGACCTCCGGATCGGACCAGTTGCCCATCGACGTGAAGCCCCAGGCGCGCATGCGGCGGTGCTGGCGGTCGATGAACTTCGCCTTCCAGTCCGCGCCGTAGATGCGCTTCTGGTTCGCCTTCGCGAAGTCGAACTGCGACACGAGGCCCTTCCCCTTGTAGAAGCACTTGTTCAGCCACTGGTGCTTGCCCGTGCCCCAGCAGTCGCCGAACAGCGGATCGTCCTTCTCGGGCAGCCAGGAGAAGAACTTCTCGCGCCCGGTGACGGCCGTGCGCCCCTGCAGCCGCACGTAGTTGCAGCCGAGTGAGAAGAAGATGTGCCCGTCGGGGTCGACGAGCCACCAGCGCCCGTTCCACTTCTCGGTACGGAACATCCCCGTCGACTTCAGCTGCGGGCCGTCTCCCCAGCCGCCGAACCGGTCGACGCCGGGAATCGGCGATTCGGGATGGGCGAGAAGTTCCTCCTCCGCCGCCTGCGCCCGCGCCTTCAGTTCGTCGAGCGAATGGATCTTCCCCGGCCATTCGGCGTGCGCGAACTGACCGAACGCGTCCACGAACGGGAAGAACGCGTCGTCGACCTTCAACGTCCGGTCGGGCTGCTCGCCCTCCACCCACACGCGCTTGACGTCGAACTGCGCGGGCGATTCCTGCAGCGTGGAGAACACGATGACCGACGCGATGTCCCCGCTCCGGTCGATGCTGTCGGGACGGTACACGCGGTCGTAGCCCGTCATGCCGGGAAGGCCTCCGCCGTCCGTCACGAGCGTGTAGCACTTGCGCGCACAGGACGCCGTCACGACCTTGCCCTCGCGCGGCCCGAGCGTGAACTTCGCCTGCGCGTACCGGCGCGGCGTGCCCTTGGCGATGCCGTGGACCACGAAGTCCAGCGCGCGGTCGGTCCGGTTGGACACTTCCGTCCCCAGCTCACAGTAGCGGTTCAGCGCGATTGGCTTGGGGAACACGAAGTTCACGCCGCAGAACCTGTGGTTGGGCACGACGTCGACCACGGCCGCGCCCGCCTCCACGCGCACTGTTGCGCCGTCAAACGGCGTCGGTTTCGTCTCCGCCGCCGGGAACAGCACCTGGGCGGCGACAAGGGCACATGCTACACCGTTCATCTCGTTCTCCTGTCAGCGGAAAAGCACGGTCGTACCGGGACCGCCAAAGACGAGGC
>JAFRNO010000463.1 GCA_017430155.1 Kiritimatiellia bacterium
CACCGGCTTCGGGAAGTCGAGGCGGATCGCCTGCGGGAGCGGCTGCAACGGGTCGGAGACCCAGCCGTGCGAACACGCGCCTTCCGGACGCGACACGCCGTCGATCACGTACTCCGCCTTCGAGTCGAACGACTGCCGCACCTGCGGCGTCGCGACGAACGCGTACTGCTCGCCCTTCACGATCGTCCATTTACGGCCGGCGTTCCACGCGCGCCCGTCCTCGGGGCCGATCGGACGGTTGCGCACGAGCCAGCTCACGCCCGGCGTCTTGCCGATCTCCAGCCACACGTACGGCTTCGTCAGCGTCACCGCCCCTTCGCCCGCGAATCGCACGAAGGCCTGCCGCCGTACGGGTGCCTTCCCGCGCCACGTCGCGAGCAGCTCGCCGCCCGCCGGACCGTTCGTGGGCGTATCCACCGCCCACACGCGCAGCGTGACCGGCAAGGGCGCCGTCCCTTCGACGCGCATCAGGCACTCCACCGCCTCCAGACGGTCGAGCGGCCCCCGCGCGAACCAGGCCGCGCGCTCGTGGTGCGTGAGGTCGTGCGCCGCACGGTCGGGCTTCACGTTCGGACCCGGACGCAGGTTGCGGTCGCCCTTGCCGAAGAGGCTGCAGGTCTTGACGCTCGTCGCCGAGGCCTTCGCCGTGCGCGCGAGGTCGAGCGGATCCTCGTTCTTCAGTCCGGGGATGTACTGGTCGTCCTTGAGGAGGCGCTGCTGGAGTTCGGCGACGTGCTTCTCGCCGTACGCGCGCGGGGTGAGTCCCTTCTGGACGGCGAGCGCCGCCGCCGTGCCGGCGGCCTGCCCGAGCGTGAAGAGCGTCGCCTCCACGCGCACGCTCCCGAGCGCGATGTGCGTCACGCTCTGGCAGCGGCCCGCGAACATGAGGTTCGGGACGTTCTTCGAATAGAGGCAGCGGTAGGGAATCGTGTAGGTGGGCACGCCCGGATGGTGCTTCCAGTAGCCGTTGCCGTTCGGGTTCTCCATGCCGAGCGGGTCGTGCGTGTCGAGCGGCCAGCCGCCGTACGTGATGCGGTCGGGGAACATCTTCCCCTCAAGCGCGTCGTTCGCGGTGAGTACGTAGTCGCCCACGAGGCGGAAGCCCTCGCGCCGCGCGTTCATGAACGGCACCTGCGTGATCTCCGCGTTCGCCGCCTCGGCGCGCCCTTCCCAGACGTTCTTCACCCAGCCCCAGTAGGCGAAGGAGATGCGCACGAGCTCGTCGCGCGCGCGTTCGGGGTCGTCCGTGTCGTCGAACCGTCCGCCGTGCTCGATCCACCACGACGGCCCGATTGAGCGGATGTGGCGCGTGAAGCCGGGCGGCAGGACGTTCGCCCACGGCGGCGTCTCGTACGGCACGGGATAGCTGCGCTTCGCGTAGCGGTAGGCCACGCATCCGTCCATCAGGCAGCCGCTCATCGTGAGGTTGTCGCGCGTCTCCGGCGCGGGCCACTCGTTGTACTCGCTCTGCGCCTCGCGTCCGAACATGTGGTCGGCCCCCGCGAAGATGCCCACCCAGCCGTCGCCCGTGCAGTCGATGAAGATCTTTGCGCGGTAACGCGTGCGGCGGCCCGTGAGCGTGTTGCGCGCGACAACCGCCGCGATGCGGTCGCCGTCCTTTTCCGCGGTGAGGACGCGCTGGTTCGGGAGTTCGGTCAGGCGCGGCTCGGCGTCCACCATCAGGCGGTACGCCCCGCTGTACGTCTTCGGGTCCACGCGTCCCCGAATCAGGTTCGCCTCCTCGCAGAGGCCGCTTTCGCGCAGGTCCGTCTTCTTGTTCGGGTGCGACCCCGCCGCGCCGTCCGTGCCCACCCCGAGTTCGACGCTCGAGTTGCCGCCCAGCACGGGGCGGTCGTGGACGAGCGCCGTGCGCGCGCCCGTGCGCGCCGCCGCGAGGGCCGCGCCCATCCCGGCCGTTCCCGCACCCACGACCACCACGTCGTACGTGCCGCCGTCCGTCACCGCGTCCGAACCGCCCGTCAACCGCATGCGCGCCGCCTCCAGCGCCGCTCCCGCGTCGGGCGGCACGTAGGCGGCGTCCGTCGTGAAGAGGACCGCGTCGCACCGCGCGAACGCGCCGGAAAGGTCGTCGAGCGAAACCGCCACGTCGCCCTTCGGAAGCGCGAATGCGCCCGCCCTCTCCCAGCGCCAGCCATCTTTCTTCGAAGCCCCCAGGGGACCGCTCCGCTGGCCGTTCACGGCGAGCGCGAAGCGTCCGGGCGAGAACTCCGGCAGCCAGTCCTTCGTGCGCACCCAGGCGTGCCACGTGCCCGCGCGCGGCACGGCGAGCGTCGTCTTCGCGGACCCGATCGGCTTGCACACGCCCGGCGCGATCAGGTAGGCGCTGCCCATCTTGTGCGTGAACTGCGTGTCGAGCCGCCACTCGCCGTAGTCGGCGAATGATTCGGCCTCCACCCACAGGTAGCCCGGCTCATGTTCCACCGGCGCCGCTGCCGGGGCGCGAAACCCCGCAACGGCCGCAAACAACAACGTTCCGATCATAGCCTCTTCTCCTCCTCACCTTACAAGAATCATCGTTCCCTGGGGCGGACCGATCTGGATTTCGCCGCCGCCCGTGACGGTCACCCCCGCTCGGCGGAGGGCGTTCGTGCTTCCCTTCACCACGCGTCCGTCCACCGTCACGCCACCGGCCAGGTAGATCGGCTCGACGTTCCGCAGGTCCAGCGTCGCGCCCGACTCGAACGCGATTGCGTTGCCGTCCAGCGCGTTCGCCTTCACCAACAATTCCAACCGCACGTCGTCGATGAAGACCATGCCATATTGTCCCGACATGGTGCCAGTCGCGAAAGCAAGCTCGTGCGTGCCTGCCGTCAGGTTCACGCGCGCCGTGCTGCGGTAGAAGCCGTAGCTGGCAGACTGCGCCGCGTTGGAGACGACCACAGCCCCGTCGATGGAGCAAACGAGCGGTATCGTGTGGCTTGGATAGCCCAAGCGACATCCCTGGACGAACGTCACCTCGTAAACGCCGTCGGCCGGCGCCGTCACAGTCTGGCTCAATGTCGTCCTTGGACGCAGGAAGGCCGTCGTCCATCCATGGGTGGTGTAATGGCCATTCGCCGACATGATGCTTCTGTTTTCCTGAATGCCGGAACGGTCTGACGTGACATAACTCATCGTCCAGCCACGCGGGCCTGATTCTGGTTCGTAAATGCAATTACCTGCCATCCCGAGCAGGTGGTCCTCGAAACTGCCGTTCGCGACAAGGTTTCTGCCGTCGCCGTCGTGCAACGCCAACGTGCCGCCCGCCGCCACGCTCACCGTCGCGTTCGTCACCTTTGTCGCATACAGCTCCAGCGTGCCGCCCGCCGCGATCTCCACGGGCGTGCCGTCGAATGTTGATTTCTTTACCGTCAACGTGCCGTTCGAGACGGCCACCATCCCGTCCGTCACCAGGTTGGTGACGACCAGCGATCCGGCCCCCGTCTTGATGAATGGCCCCGTGGGAACCGGCACCACCTCGCAACGTTCCAGGCGAATGGCATCGAGGAATACGGCAACGTTGTCAGTCCCCGAAGGGCCGACGGCGAACTTCAAAGTCTGCTGTCCCGCCTCCAGCGCGAACACACCCGACGTCTCCTCGCGGAAGGGATGCATCGCCGACCGCGCGGGCGAGACAGTCGCATTCGCGTCGTCTCCGAGCGAGACCGTCATCGTCAGGTTCTGCGAAGGATAACCGTCGTGTGGACGACATCCGCGTGAGTATACGACCCGCCAGAGGCCCGCCGTCGGCAGCGTGACCGTCCTGGACAGCGTGTGGTACCGGCGCACGACGGCAAAGTGCGTGCCGTTGGTCGTGAAGTAACTCGTCACGTAGTTCCCGCTACGGTCCTTCATGAACGCGCTTTCGTTCACCTGGACGGAGCTCCCCTCGCCCGACGCAGGATTGTCTCCCTTGTCCACGGACCAATTCGAGAACGATCCGGCCTCGAAGTCCCAGTTGTCTGGATAGACGGTCTCCAGCACGTTCGTGACCGCACGAGGGGCGTCGAACGTCAGCTTCAGGCCCAGTTCCGCATCCGTGCCCGCCGTGTCGAACGTCACGCCGTTGTTGGTGATGCGCGCCGTGGGTGCCGCGTCGCTCGTGGCCGTGAAGAACGGGTCGTGCGTCTCTGACGCCGCCTTCACCGTACCGCCGTCGAACGCCAGCTTCATGCCAATCCCGCGCATCACGTACCAGCCAATGCCTTCGGACACCGGATCGGTCAACGCAAGCGAAACGACGCACGGACCGGTAGACGACCGCCCCATGCTAAACCTCCGCTGCACGTTGTCCGGCGTCACGCCCACGCTCCTGACGGTCAACTCGGACCCGACCGATCCCATCCAGCTCAAGGCGCTTTGGACGAACTTCACGTCGGGCGACGAAGCCACCTCGCCGAATAGCGTTGAACTACCCTGAACGATCACGTCTCCAGGGCCCAGCGACTCCGCAACGCCGAACCTGAGCTGGCTCTGTGCGATGACGAGACCGCCAGCGAGGTCGTTGCCGGCATTCTGCAACACCAGCACGCCGAGGCCGTCCTTGACGAGCGGCCCCGCGCAGCTGATGCGCACGTTCATCAGATTGTGCTTCCCGTTGTTGTCCGTCGTGATGGAGTTCGTCGGAGTCAACTCGTCCGAGACGAACGTCAGAGAGCCGCCGCCGTCGTTCAAGGTGATCAGCAGGCAATCCGTCGTCATCGTCATGTGACGAAGCTGTATGTCGTCGGTGACGGACACCGTGGAAACGGTGCCCGTCGTAAACGTCGCCGAGCTCCCGTTCACCCAGGCCGTCGCTACGCCGGACTCGTTCGTCCAGTTGACGGAGACGAGGTCCCAGACGGCCGACTCCGCGCCCGTCCAGACCAGCATCTCGGCGGACACGGCGACCGCCGACAGCGTCACGCACGCGGCGGCGATCCTGCTGAGTTTCAGGTTGTCGTGCATAAGTCCTCCTTCGTTTACAACTTTCCCAACTGAGTGGTACTATGCACTCACGCGCACGTACCGCCCGACCTTGACGAGACTTCCGCGCCGACCACCCAGCCGATGCCATCCCGTCGTGGAAACTCCACAATGATACCATATCCCCCTGCGGTGCGC
>JAFRNO010000464.1 GCA_017430155.1 Kiritimatiellia bacterium
GACCCGCGCGTGGTGAAGCTCCTTGACGGGCTCGCCTCCGACCCCGAGATCGAGCATTTCACCTACCTCGGCGCCTACGACGAGAAGTGAGGACGCGATGAGCAGCAGCTACGGCGACAACAGCCGCATCACGATCTTCGGCCAGTCCCACGCACCGGCCATCGGTGTGACGGTCGAGGGCCTGCCCGCCGGCTTCACGATCGACCGCGCCGCCCTGCAGGCGTTCCTTGACCGCCGCGCGCCGGGACGCGACGCGACGTCCACCGCGCGCCGCGAGGCCGACGCGCCGGAGTTCCTCTCGGGACTCGTGGGCGACGTCACGTGCGGCGCGCCGCTCACGGCGATTATCCGCAACGCGAACACGCGCTCGCAGGACTACGACGCCCTCCGCGCCGTGCCGCGTCCCGGCCACGCCGACTGGCCCGCGCAGGTGCGCTTCGGCGGCTTTCAGGACGTGGCGGGCGGCGGACATTTCTCGGGACGCCTCACGGCGCCGCTCTGCATCGCGGGCGGCATCGTGCTGCAGATCCTCGCGCAGAAGGGTATTACCGTGCAGGCGCACGCCGAACGCATCGGCGGCGAGACGGATCCCGAGCGCCAGCGCGCGGCGATTCTCGCGGCGAAGGCGGCGGGCGACTCCGTGGGTGGCGTAATCGCCTGCGAGGTGTGCGGCATGCCCGTGGGCGTGGGCGACCCGATGTTCGGCGGTCTCGAGAACCGCATCGCGCAGGCCGTGTTCGGCATCCCCGCCGTGACGGGGATCGAGTTCGGCGACGGCTTCGCCGCGAGCGAACGGAAGGGTAGCGAGAACAACGATCCCTACCGCATGGTGGACGGCAAGGTGAAGCCCGTCACGAACCACGCGGGCGGCATCCTCGGCGGACTCTCCACGGGCGAGCCGATCACGTTCCGCGTGGCGATCAAACCGACCTCGTCCATCGCGATTGAGCAGGATTCGGTGAACCTCCAGACCGGCGAGAACGCGCGTCTGCGCGTGCAGGGTCGCCATGATCCGTGTATCGTGCCGCGCGCTATCCCCTGCGTGGAGGCCGCCGCCGCCATCGCGGTCTACGACGCCTTACTCGTTGCCGAGCGGCGCGGGGTTTGATAAACTATGCGGACATGACACGCGAAGAAATCGAAACAAAACTGAAGGACGTGATCGTCTCGGCGCTTGACCTCGAGGACCTCACGGCGGCGGACATCGAAACGGAGGTGCCGCTGTTCGGCGAGGGTCTGGGGTTGGATTCCATCGATGCCCTCGAGCTCGGCATGGCCGTGAAGAAGGCGTTCGGCGTCACGTTCGCCTCCGATCCCGCCGCCAACAGGCAGATTTTCTACTCGGTCAAGACGCTGGCCGACTTCGTTGAACAGCAGAACAAGGTCGACCAGACATGACAGAAGAGGAAATCCAGAAGACGGTTGTCGACATCCTCGTGACCGACTTTGAATGTGATCGGGCAAAGCTCACGCCAGAAGTCAATCTGTTTACGGACCTTGACAGCGACTCGATCGACGCCGTCGACCTCGTCGTGCGGCTCCAGCAGGTGACGAAGAAGAAGGTCAATCCAGAGGAATTCCGCCAGATCCGCACGTTGCACGACGTCGTGCAGGCCGTCTACAAGCTCGTGAACGAATGAGATGATCTCCGCCGTCTTCGCCATCCTCTTCGGCGTGTCGCTGCTGCCAGGGCGCAAGCCGCTGTGTCTGCGCTTCGCCGAGCGGATTTCGGACGGGATCATGCCCGACGGCGCGGAGGCGTATTGCCGTCGGCTCACATGGGTGTGGTTCTTTTTGCTGGTCGTCAACGCGGCGACGTCAGTTGCGGTTGTCGCTACGCTCGGTTCGTGGACGGGCTCAATCGTCGCGTGCGCCCTTTCCGCCGTCGTGGTAGGCGGTACGTTTGCCGTGGAGGGGGTCGTTCGTGCACGGCGTTTCTCTGTGTCGTTCCACACGTCCGGCTCCACGGCCACGCCGAAAACGATCGTCAAGACGTTCGCGTCCCTCGCGAAGGAGGTCGCCTTCCACCGCGCACGCCTCGCGGATGTCCTGGCGCGGAAACCGGTATTCCTCTCCACCATTGAACCGCACCACATGTACGGCCAGCTCTGGCGGGTGATGCTGCCCCGAGCGGCGGGATGCGCCGTGGACCCCGAGGTGATCCTGGCGCCCGAAACCCTTTTGGAGAAGATGCGCGCCGCCGAGTGCGTGTTCCTCGTCACGACGCCCAGTTTCCTTGCCCGTTTCGCCGAGTACGCGGACCAGTACGACGTGCCGCAGAACGTGGTGGAGCTCACGACTTCGGGCGCGTTGCTCACGGCGGACGTCGCCGCCGCCGCGCGCCGCGTGTTCGGCCGCGCGCCGTTGGAGATCTTCGGCAGCACGGAGACGGGCGGCGTCGCCTTCCGCCGACAGGAGGCGGGGGACGAATTATGGACGGTGTTCGACCCGGTGAAGGCGTGGGCGGACGCGTCGGGCCGCCTGACGGTCTCTTCGCCTTTTTCGTGTCCACGGCGTTTCACGCTGGGCGACGGCGTGGTGTTCGAGGCGGAGGGCCGCGACAAGCGCGGCCCCTCCCGTTTCAGGCTCTGTGGGCGGATGGACCGCATGGTGAAAATCGCGGAGCAGCGCGTGTCCCTTCCCGAAATGGAGGCGACGATGTGCCTCATTCCCGAGGTGGCCGAGGCGGCGCTAGGCGTGGTGGAGGGGCCGCACGGACCTTCCCTCGGCGCGGTCGTCGTGCCGCGAAAGGACTGGACCGATCTCAAGACGCTTGGCAAGCGCGCGTGTGCCCGCACCCTGCGTGCGAAGTGCCAGCAGTTTTTCCCGAGGGGGGCCGTCCCGCGCAAATACCGCTTCGTCCATGCGCTGCCGCGCAACGCGCAGGGGAAGGTGCGGGCTTCCGCCATTCGGGAAATCCTCGCCTCCCAGATGGCCGAGCCGTTCGTGGAAAACGAGAAACGTACGGCCACCACGTATGCGGCCGACCTCACGTTTGATGGCGATGCGGCGTATTTCCAGGGGCACTTCCCCGATTTCGCGGTACTGCCCGGCGTCATCCAGCTTGGCACGGCGCACCATCTTGCGGAGTCGTTCATCGGCCGTGCGCGACCGCTGCGCCAGGTCAAGAAGATGAAGTTCTCGCATGTGCTGCAGCCGGGCGAGACGGTGCATTTCACGCTGACGAAGATGTCAGAAGACGAATTCACGTATGATTTCCGAAAGGGGGACGTGCCATGCGCAAGTGGTGTGCTCTGCTTTTAGCGGCGTGGTGTGCGGCCGGATGGGCGGGGGTGGCCGAACGCATGCTGGCGGCGCTGCCCGCGACCGCCTCTGGCACGTTCGTGCAGCGCAAGACCCTTGCGGACGTGGAGGTGACGATCACGTCCTCCGGCACGTTCAACGTCGTGAAGGACAAGTCGTTCGAATGGAAGACGCTCAAGCCGTTGCCGTCCACGTTCACCGCGACGCCGGAATCCTACACGATCACCGCGAACGGCAAGTCGACGACGCGCGCGCTTGCGGAGTTGAAGCTGTCGGCCGGACTCCGTTCGCTCGTGAAGGGCAACCTCACAGCCTTAAAAGACGTGTTCGATGTGACGGAGGCGGAGAACCGCCTCGTCCTCGTTCCGAAGACGCGCGAACTGCGCGAGTTCGTGAAGCGGGCCACGCTCGAAGGCACGGACTTCCCCTCGCGTTTCACGCTTGACTACGTCACGGGCGACCGCCTTGAAATCGATCTGGTCCAGAGTCGCTAGAGGTGCGTTCGCCGCCGGTATCCTTGGGACGGCAATCTCCCTTGCGTGCACATGCCGCCGCGGCGTGGAGACGGATCTCTACGCCCTGCTCGACCCGACGCGGCAGAGCGTGCTGCGCGCGCTCGCGGACAACCTCGGAGGACAGCTCCGCATCCTTCTGGAGGGCTCCGACCTCGCCTCTCTCGAGGCTCCCGCCGCGGATTTCAGGACGCACATCGCCACCCATGCGCGGAGGGAGGGCGAGCGTCCCCGCGAGCCGCAACGGGAGCCGGGCGCGCTCCGCAAGACGCTCACCACCCTCGCGCCGCGGAGCGGTGGGTTGCTGACGGATGAAACGCGCGCGCTGTTGCAGGCTGGAAGATTTGACGAAGTGGCCCGCGCCTCGGCGACGACGCTCACTTCGGGTTTCTTGGCTCCTCTCGTTTCAGTGAAGCAAGATCCGTATCTGCTGGCCACCGACTACCTCACGCATCTCCAGATGCGAGACGACCGCGGCTGGTCGATCCACGACGGTGATCTCGTGTGCGAGAAGGACGGGCGCTGCTACCGTCTGCTTGTCTTCGACGGATTCACCACGTCCGACAACGCGTTCATCTGCGACGTGCTCGCACGCGTGCGGGAGTTCAATGCAGCCGCGCAGAAGCGCGGCCCTCCCGCTGGGGGAAGCGACCTCTCGCCGCTTTGTCCCGTGAGGGCGTACGTGAGCGGGGCGCCGTTCCACACCGCCCTCGCCATGGAACGTTCGAAAAGGGAGATCAACGTCCTTTCTGCCGTATCGCTTGTCGTCGTCTTCGCCCTGGGCGTGTGGCTGTTCCGTTCAGTGCGGTTTGTCGTGCCGCTCGTCGCCACGCTCGCGAGCGCGTTTCTCGTGGCGACGGCGGCGGTGTTCGCCATCGGCAAGCCGCACGTGCTGACGTTCGTTTTCGGCACGTCACTCATCGGCCTGGGCGTGGACTACGTCTACCATGCCTGCGCAACGGAGGATGTGCGAACGCTGACGCGTCCGCTCTCCTACGCGCTTCTCACGACGCTCGCGTGCTTTGCGCCGCTGGCTTTTTCCTCCGTGTCCGTGCTGCGGCAGATGGCGCTGTTTACGGGTGCGGGGCTCATCACGGCATGGGCGGCGGTGTTTTGTCTTTGCGGCTCGCGAGGACGCTCGCCCTCCCGCTTCCCCCAGGAGGGCGAGCGTCCACGTGAGCCCCCATCGGGAGGGCGAGCGTCTCCGCGAGCCGCAACGGGAGGGCGAGCGTCCCCGCGAGCCGC
>JAFRNO010000465.1 GCA_017430155.1 Kiritimatiellia bacterium
CCACCTGTACGAGATCAATGTCCTCGCTGTATCTGGCCTGTGGGGTGAAATACAGCTTATGCAAAGCCGTACCACCACGAAAGGCAAGTCTTTCGGCAAGAAACCTGTCTGAATATATGGCGACCAACACGCGCGACAGCAACAAATCTTGCTCGACCTGCTCGGCACGACGCCACGGATGTGCGCCAGCCCATTCCTTGATGTATCGCTCGCCAATCATACGTCATCCACCTCGATTTCCGTGTTCACACATATTTTCCAACGTTCGTCCCGATATTTCACCTCGGACGAAGATCGCAGGCTCAACAGGACGAAGTGCGGAGCTTTGCACGTGCGTACCCATTCATGGTATATCACCTCTCCTTGCGATTCATTTTTCAATACCTTTTCGACGATGTACCCGAGACGCTGTATCGCCGAAGCCTTGCAGACGTCGAAGGAATTTTCGGAGGCATGTCGGAAATCGCATGATTCAAGAAGTTCACTCAACACAGTCGCCGCAACCGACAACCCGCCTATCCTCTGTTCGTATTGAACGAGTTCAACAGCTGTCAGTTCCGCGTTTGAATAACGCACGTCACCGGCCTCTCCCCTTTTGACCGCAATCAACTGCTCCGGAATGCTCGGACGCACAATCCATTCAACATCCCGCCTCTCGCGAACACCGGCAAACAGGCGCTTGCCATTGGTCGTGACAAAATCAACCTGCGGGCGCTGATGGGCCGCCCCCCAGAATACAGCAGCACTCAGTAGACTGAAGTAATAATCACGGTGTACACTCTTCATGAACTCGTCCATGTAGAATGTCGGGGGCACTCCGCCACGTCGCACATATTCAGGTGGCAGAATCACATAAAAGCCACGATAAGGAGAATAAACGCGCGATGAATTGCGTAACCGATTCAAAGAATTCTTGACGACTTGACATGACAATTCGGGTATGGCAGACCGCAACTCTTCAAAAGTGAAGAATCGCCCGCCAAGCATCTCTTTCTCTCTTATCCAGTCTCTAATCGACATGTCAATCCTTATTGTCTAGAAAGTAATCAATATTTGATTACCTATTTGCCTTTTCAGATGGCAGTATTGTATCACTTCTTTTCGTGGCGCGCAACGGGGTAGAAGTGAAATTCGTAAAATTTTACCTAACCCGCGCCACCTTCACCACACCTGGGGACAGACCCTCGCGTAACGGCACATCAGGGAAGCGACAGGAGGGTCAGCAAAGAGCCGCCGGGACGGCGGCTCTCCATAATGGTCGCGACAAGCGCGACCGCTCCCGCATGGTACGACAAGCGCGACCGCTGGCGCGGCTTCCCCGTATGGAGAGCCGCCATCTTGGCGGCTCGCGGTTACTGCAACCCTGCGGAGCAAAGGACGCGGAAGCCGCTGGTAGTGTAGCGGGTCGTCGGCGTGATGAAGCTGCGATACGCCGGCCGGCAGTTGCCCGCCGCGCCGTAACAACTCCCGCCCCGTATCACGCGGTTCGCGCCCGACGCGCCAGAGAGAGTGTTCGCCGGTGTCGCAGGATCGATGTTCACCTTGCCGCCGTGCGCCGTGATGTCATCCGCATACCAGTCGAGACACCATTCCCACACATTGCCGTGCATGTCGTAGAGGCCCCAGGCGTTCGGCGCGTACGAGCCGACGATGGCCGTGCCGTTCATCGCACCGCACGACTGCGCGGGACTGGCGTAGGACGACCCGTTCAGCACTTTTCCGCCGTCTCGCTCGTACCGTCCACGCCGTAAGTTTTGACCATGTAGTCCATCGACCAGGCGTCGAGCAGCCACGAACCCACGCTCTTCGGATAGTATCCGAAGTCCGCCTTGAACCGTGCGAAAGCCGCGTCTATGAGCGCCTTCCGCTCGGCGTGCGTGTAGGCCATCAGGAAGCCGGGGTTGATGAACCAGTCCCAGTCCCACGAGGGGTCGTGCTTCGGACGCCACGGAAGGCCGGCCGCCTCGTTGAGCGGACGCGACATCTCGAACCACAGGCCGAACTCCGTCAGCGCCGGATCCGACTTCGCCGCCTCCGCGCGCAGCTCTGGGTCGATCAGCGCGTCGTACTGGAAGAGAATCGTGTTCTTGAACTTGTACTTGCGGTTGAGCGCCACTTCCTCGCGCAGCGCCTCCCCGTGCCAGGAACGCGGGTGGCGGGGATCGAGCGACCGCACGAAGTTCACGACATTCATGACGACGCGCGGCGCCTGGTCGTGACTTTGCTCGGCCCCAAGAAGCGCGGCAGGAAGGACAAGCGCCACAGCGAGAACGAGCAATTCCTTACGACTGTAAAACATAAACAGATTTCCTCTTAAGCAGAATCGACCATAGTTTACAACATTCCTATCCTAGAGGGCAACAACAAATCATCACCTGTCGCGTGGATTTCAAAAGCGGAATTTTTGTGGAGAGCAAAAGCGGAAAGCTCTGCGCCATTTCTGGATTTGCGAATTTGCAGTTATGAGAGATTGGGGACCTTTGCTGGAAGTGGGTTGCAAACAGCCATCCGGCCGGCCAGCCAGCGCTTTGAGACGCGCTGGCCGGCCGGATGGCCGTTCACAACCCATGCGGCACTTGACACGGTCGCGCGTTGCAAACAGGCGGCATGCCGGCCGCCTGTTCACAACGCGCAATCGCCACGTCACGGCTTGCGTACCCTCGGGTTGTTGCTGAAGAGGATGACCGGGCGCTCCCTGCGCTCGGGCTTGTTGAGCACGACGGACACCGTGCCGTCGATGTGCCGGCAAAGCCACACCCTCGTGCCGCTGGCGCATTCCGTCGGGCAGAACCGCCCGTCGAGCAGCACGCGCCCTCGCAGCCCGACCGTCACGCGCGACCATTCGGACCAGACGAGCTCCCACCACCCGTCCTGCGGAACCGGCCTGAGCTTGCAGCGCCCCTCGCGGACCGCCATGTTCCATGCCGCGTCCGGGGTCATGCCGATCTCGCGGTGCACCTCGAAGCCGTTGCGGTGGTCGACGAGGCTTGCGACATGCTCGTTGAGCGTCTGGAGCGGCGTGTCGGGGCCGATCCCCTCGCGCCCGAAGTAGGCGGGGAGGCGGTCCTGCCAGACGAGGTGCACGCGCTCGATCTTCCCCTTGGACTCCGGCGAGTTCGCGAACACGAACGATATGTCGAAGAACTTCAGCCGCCTGCCGAGCTGCGTGAGCTCGCCGTTCTCGCCCCTGAAGAACCCGGCCTTGTCCACGTATATCTCGAGAGGCAGCCCGTAGCGGGAGAAGGCCCCGTAGAACATGTCCAGGTACGAGGGGACGCACTCGCGTGCGTAGAGGCGGCATCCGACCTGCACGCGGCTGCAGTCGTCGAGCATGTCCAGGAGCTGGTACACGGGCCCGTCCCCGCCGAGGAACCGGTCCGGCGTCGCGTCGAGCTGCCACAGCTCGCCGACCGACCTTCGCTGCCACCGCCTGACGTGGGCTGGCGGGCGCGGCTTCGGAACGGCGATCTTGATGCCGTGGTCGATGGCCCAGTGGCGCACCTGGCCGCGGTCGACCGAATGCCCGAACAGCCTGCCCAGCTCGCTTGCCGCGAAGGCGTACGAGTACCGCTTCGTATCGCCGCAGGGACTGAGCACGCGACGGAGAAAGCGCTGCTCCTCCTCGGGCCAGGGCGCAGCATGGTCCCCGCCGGAAGTCCCGGGGACCCACGAGTCCGCCGCTCCCGCCGCGCGCGCGGCAAGGAACGAGGCCTTGAGCTCGTACAGCCGGGTCTTGCCGACCTGCAGCTCGGCCATCGCCTGCGCGAACTCGATTTCGCCCGTTGCCAGTTGCATGACCGTGTCGCGCACGTGGGCGACACCCAACCTCTTCGATAATTGCATTTTCATGGGGCGTATTTTACCCCATTCTTTCCGCTTTTGCCCTCCACACCGGCGGCCGCCCCCCTAGGGGGGCGCGTCACATCATCCTACCCACTGTCAACACTGCCCCTAACCGACATTCCCCTTGCCTAAAAGCCTTTCCGCTTTTGCTCTCCACGGTTGTTCGCTTTTGCTTTCACCGCGACACAAGATTTGTCAGGATCCGACGGCGGCTTCGGGCGGAAGGACCGGCGCCTGCGTCCCCCTTCGATTCCATCTCCGCCAATTCCCGCTGCGCGTTTTCGTCACCGTTCTCAACCGCCTGGCGGTAAATCTTCCCAAGCTCCCCAATGCGTCCAGCCCCAGATAGTATGCCGCATCGACATTCCCCGCCGTATCTGCGTCACGGAACCATTTACGTGCCGTCACATCGACCCCTTGAAACGCACGACACCGCCATCCTGGGCCAGCGCCCAGCGCACGGTCGTGAGACGAGCAAGAAACCGCTCGTCATGGGAAACGAGCAACAAGGCACACGGCGCCTCGGCCAAGGCGTTCTCGAGGCATTCAATGCTGGGAAGGTCGAGATGGTTCGTCGGTTCGTCCATGACGATCAGGTGCGGACCCCTTTCCACGCCGCGCGCGAGCAGGATCTTGCGGATTTCGCCGGGGCTGGGCGTCGTTGACGCGAGGAGCCGCCCCGGACGCGAACCGAGCCGGCTGATGAGCGTCATGACGCGTCCGAGCGGTCCGCGGTCGAGGCGCTTGACGTCCGCGTGGATCGCGCGCGACTCCTCCTCGCCGATCTCCTGCGGCACGACCAGCAGCCTCTCCGGCGGCACGTTCGCGTGCTCCACGATCTTCCGCACGAGCGTTGACTTCCCGATTCCATTGGCGCCGACAAGCGCAATGCGGTCGTCGGGGCGGATCGAAAGCGCCGGATGGACGAGCCGACGCCCGTCGCCGAGGTCGATCTCCCCGGCGGGAAGTTCGGCAACGTAGTTGCGGGCGGACTTCTCCGCGTCCTCCAGCCAGAACCCCATCTCGTAATCGACGCGGATCGTGCGATCCGGCGCGAGCAGCTTCGCGGCGCGGGATCGCAGCGCGGAGGACTGCGAGAACCCCCAGCCGTCCTTGTTGGTGAGCTTCGCGAGCTGACGCTTGGCGCGCCCGTCGTGGTCGTTCGCCGGAAGCTTCTTCGCCTTGAGGCGGTTCGTCCGCGCGGCGGACTGCTCGGCGGCCTCGCGCCTCTGCTGCGCCGCCGCCATCAGGCGCCGCGCCTTGCCGGCGTTCGCGTCGTGCTCGTCCCTGGCATGTGTCTGTTCGAGGCGGTCCTGCTCCATGCCCTGCGTAACCCCGCCCGGACGCATCACGATGCGCGGCGGGAAGACGAACAGGCACTGCGAGCAGAGCGCGTCGAGAAAATCGCGGTCGTGGGAGACAAGCAGCCCGGCGCCGCGGAAAGATTTGAGCGCCGCCAGAAGCACGCGCTTCGCGTCCGCGTCGAGGTGATTTGTGGGCTCGTCGAGGGCCAGCACGTCGGGCTGGTGCCAGAGGGCGATCGCGATCTGCACGCGCTTGCGTTCGCCGTGGCTGAGCGTTTCCCAGCGACCGGCCCAGTCCGGCGAAACGCCAAGCTGCCGACGCACGTCCATCGCAACGGGATCCCACGCGTCCATGAAGTCGTCCCACTCGTCCGGCGGCGCGTCGGTGCGCTGCACGGCGTACTGCGCGGCGCCGATCTGGCGGATGGAGCCGTCGGAAGGAGAGAGCGCGCCCGCCGCGAGCTTGAGGATCGTGGTCTTACCCGCCCCGTTCGCGCCGACGATGCCGGTCCACGTCCCTTCGGGGAAGTGCGCCGTCACGTCGGCCAGCAGCGGTTCCGCCATCCCGGGATAGGCGAAACTCACGCGGTCGAACTGGAGAAACCGTGCCATGCGTGATGTCGAATCAATTCCCGCAATTGCCAGGAAGGAGATCCCAGTCTACGAGTTCGCCGTTCGCCTTGTCTTCCGACGGCATGCTCTCAGGATCAACGAGATGTGGTTTGAGTTCCGTCCATGAAAGGGTCGCGTTATAGGTCCCCTTGCCGCCAATCAACACGCTTCCGGCGTCGAAGCTCCAGGTGATCCCCTTGCCGTCGAGATAGAAATTCTCAAGCGTCTTGGCATCAGGCCAGCCCTTGGCATAATCGGGCAACTCGAAATTCTCGTAGTCGTGGTTTCTCAAATCCTTGACGACCAATTGGCGCATCAGTTGGCGAACGGCCTCTCGGCTTGACGCCTTCAAGACGTCGTCGATCGCCAGCTGTCTGTTCTGGCTGAATCCAAATACGCCATTGCGGCAAACCATGTCATGCTGAGGGGAGTTCTGATACGACAGGTACCTGCCGTCCATGAATTTGATGCGTCCCTTGCATTGCTCGAATCTGCTGGACATCTGTTCCCCTTTCTTCTTGCATTTCGCCGCCTCGTCGGCACAGGCCTTCTTGAAGGCGCCTCGCAGCGCCGACACGGCTTCGTCAACGTTCGTGCAGACGACGGTCCCCTCGGTCAACATCGAACAGACAAAGGAGGACACGGCATCACTGTCCACTGTTGCGGGGAATCCTCCAACGGGATATTCAACGTCAATGTCGAGCGTGTGGGGCGGGCGTTCGTCCGTCACGACTTCGCATTCGATTGAATCCCTGATGGCGAACCTGTCGTAGGCAAACCTCTGGCTCGACCCCGACCGGCAAGGCGCCGACGCCATCTGCGGAAACTTGAAATCGTCCTTGGTCTTTCCCTTGCACTCCGACCAGTCCAAGTGCAGTTCAAGGCATTGACCGTCGATTCCAATCGCCTTGGCCGGCATCGTGAACCTGATTCCGTCCGCCTCGACGGCAAAGTCGTTCAGATACGATCGGAACTCTTCCCCGTCGACCTTTTTGAACGCCGCAATGGAATCGGGCGGCAAAAGTGGAAACTGGGTTAAGAAGGAAAGCCGGTTTGCGAAATCCTCCTTGATTGACGCAAGCGCCTCGGGCTTGAAAACATCTTCCACGGCAAGTCTTCGCTTCAGCTGCCTCTAGTAGGTGGCAAGTCGCGTCGGGCCAAGTATCAAGCTGTCCTTGGACACGTCACCCGAGTGAAGATCCTTGATTTTCCAGAATGCAGACGTCTGGCCCTTCCCCGAGCGGTAGACGCCAAAACTGAAATAGTCGGCATCGCTGTACATTACCCGGGACGCGCACTCCATGCACGGCTTGGAGTTTGTCCAGATCAGGTCGTTGGCGAATTCCGCCAGCCGTTCGTATTCCTCTTCGCTCAAACCCACGCGGGAAGGGAGTTCCAATACGGCGTTCTTGTGCTTCTCCCGCACGAATGCGATTCTGTTCAAAGAAGGATGGGCTGGTTGCGGATCCGACGTTGGAGCTGGCGGAGGACATTGAATCTTGTCGGGCTGTGGATCCGGAGTTTGAACATTCTGCTTCTGGGACTTGCTATCAGCAGAACATCCAAGAAGTCCCATGCAAGAAACGGCCATGATCATGAACAATTGTCTGAGAGCGGTCATGTTTTCCTTCTTTTTTGGTTTTGTTGTCAGACGGCACGGCGTATTATAGCAGAAACCCGCGACTTCATGTTGACCAATATTGATTCTCGCGTTTTATGGTATAACGAACCACGAACCGCGAACCACGAACCACGAACCGCGAACCGCGAACCACGAATTTGTGGTATAATTGTCCCACACTTGAGAAAAGAAGCAAACGCTAAATGGTACTGAAGCACAGAGACAAGGAGTTGCTGCGGTTCGAATGGGTCGAGCCGCAGGGCGTTCGCGTCGTCTCCCTGAACGACGCGGAACGGAGGTTCCTGCCGCTGGAGATGAAGGGCGTTGCCAGCGACGAAACGCTCTGGACGTGGCTGACGCGACGCATCGTGCCGAAGCACCGTCACTACATTCAGACGATGCTCGGAAATCTCGGCATCTTCCATAAGGACACGAAGGCCATCATCGATATCTGCAAGGGCCTTTCGCTGAATGATGTCTATTGGATTGTGCGGGATGGGTTCTCCGGCAAGTGGAAGGACTATAACCTGTACGACAACGAGTTCTCGAAAACGTTGGCGGTGATGGCGTTCACCGGCGGTTTCCGAGGCGAGTTCGATGCGGGAAAGGAATCTTCGTCCTCGCCCGAGTTTACCACCAACGGAATGTTGGCTAAGTGCTGGCGCAGACGCGATAGTCGCGTCCTGTTGTACAAGAGCGGTACGGAAGGCGCCGCCAACACGGGTTTTGAGCCGTACTCCGAATTCTATGCGGCACAGTTGGCGGAGGCCCTTGGCCTTGACCATGTGCCATACGAACTTGAAAACTTCAAGGGGCGACTCTGTTCCACTTGCCCGCTTTTCACCAGCGACAAGATCGGTTTTGTTCCTGCCGGACGTATCGTGTCAAGGGACGAAGCCCTCGCCGACAGTCGCTTCGCCGACATATTCTTCTTTGACGCGCTGATATTCAACACCGACCGGCATCTTGGCAATTTTGGCTATCTCATTGACAACAACACGAATGAAATCATCGGTGCTGCCCCGATATTCGATAATGGTTACGGCCTTTTCTCGCTTGCGATGTACAGACCGGGTCACCGATATGATGAATTTGACGATTTGAGAAAGTTCATAGACCACATCATGCCGGCGTTGTACGAGAAATGGCTTGGCTTCACAGGCGGCATTACGCAGCAAATGAGGAAGCGCCTTGAGGGCCTGAAGGGTTTCCGTTTCAGGAGACACAAGTATTACAACCTTCCTGTGGATAGACTGCGCATGATAGAGGATTTTCTGCAAAAACGAGCGCGTGAAATTCTTGAATACGGCACGAAAGCGGACGAATTACTGCGTTTATCGCAGAAATCTGACAGTGTAAATCATGTTTCTTCGGAGTCGTTGGGAATGCAAATCAAGAGCAACCTTTCTACTGATCCGTACGTCACGTATGAGGAACTTGCGGAAATACTGCAGGTTTCATCGAGCAGTATTGCCAGGAAGATGAAAGAGCTTCAGTCCGCCGGGGAGATTCGGCGCGTCGGCGCTGACAAGAACGGTTGGTGGGATGTCTTGAAATAGAAACAGGAGAAAAAGAAATGAGAACGAGAATTGAACTGTTGAAGAGAACGTTTTCCAGAGCGACCATCGTATTGCTCGCGTGGGCGCTCGCGGGCGCCCATGTTTTCGCCGGAGAAGCGGACACGCCGCCGCTTCGGCTGTCCCCCGTGAAGATTCCCGCGTGCGCGAAGGCGCACGTGTGCAAGGACCTTCCGTACGGCGCGAGGCTGGTGGGCAAGGGGGCCGTGCATGCGAACGTCGCGCAGACGTACGACCTCTACCTGCCCGGAAACGTCGGCGAGATTGATCGGTCCGCGCCGTTCTTCCTCTTTGTGCACGGCGGCGCGTGGAAGCGCGGCAGCAAGACCGCGCACGCCAAGCTCCTCGTCGAAATGGCCGAACAGGGGTTCGTGGTGGCGTCGATGAACTACGTGCTCTGCAACGCCGAGCAGGGCGGTGCGCATACGTTCGTGGAAATGCTTGCGGACATCGACGCGATGGTCTCGCACCTCCCCACTCTCGCGCAGGCGGCGGGAATCTCCATCCCGCGCATCGCGATCGGCGGCAGTTCGGCGGGCGGACACCTCTCGCTCCTCTATGCGTACGACGGGGCGAACCCGTCCGTCCTCGGCTTGGGCCTCAAGCACGCCGTTCCCGTCGCCTGCGTGTTCACCGACTGCGGACCGAGCGACATCGCAAGCCCCGAGTTCATGGTGGCCGGGCTTGACTGGATGAAGGGAGATGTCAAGGGCTGGTACGGACTGCTTTGCGTCCTGGCGGGCGGACGGTACGGGAAGGACGATTTCCGCACGACCGTCGACCGTCTCGCGAAACACTCGCCGATCACGTTGCTGAACGAGAAGTGTCCACCGACCATCTGCCTGTACGGAAAGACCGGAGAGGTCAAGACGGACAAGACGTTCAAGCGCAAGAAGGACGGAAAGCCGAAGCCCTACACGGTGTTCTGGAAACTGGCTGGCTCAAAGGAAACGCCGCCGGAGTCCGTCGGCATGGACGGCATCGTCGCCACGCAGAACTACGTGACGCTCACGAACGGCCTCACGAAGGCGGGCGTGCCGTTCGCCGCCCGGCTTGAGCCCTACCGGCACTGCTCCATACTCGCCCGCAAGCCCGAGACGCGTCCGTGGCTCTACGAGAACCTCAGAAAATACCTCGCGAAATAGACGGCTTTTCGATGCGCAGAGCGAAAGGCAGGGGTGGCCGCACCTCAATGACGCCTTCGCCGGAGAGGTACGCCGGATGCGTGGCAGCCGAGGCCCTCCCCGTCACGCGTACGCCGCCCAGGGTGAGCGACCGTACGACGTTCGTCCCTGGAAGCTCCAGCGCCAGACGCGCGCCCGCGGCCACCGTCACCTCCACGCCGTCCGGCAGCGGCGGCGCGGCGGCGGGCGCGGCGAGAGCCGGTTCTTCCGCGCGCATCAGCATCACGCCGTCCACGAACGTCGTGCGGTTGGCGGTGTCGCGGCCCTTGCCGTCGCGCCGTCCGGCCGGCACGCCCAAGCCCGTGATCGCCAGCTCGCGCGGCCCCGCCTCCGGCATGTCGAAGACGCAGGAATACTCGAGGAAGCCCTTGGTGAACGGCGGCGTCATGCGGAAGATCTCCATCCGCTTCCCGTCGGCAAGCTTCACGTATGCCGCCATCGGGTTCGCGACCGGATCGTCGGCACGCGTGCGCACGTGCAGCGTCATCCTGTAGCGCCCGGGCGCGGGAAATGCCACCGTCGTCGCCACGCCGCCGTTGTTGTGCAGACGCGCGCAGCTGTCGCCATCGAATATCGCGTACCCGAAGCCCCAGGAGTCCGTCGCATACGTGAAAGCGGGGGTGGAGAACTGCGTCGAGTACGTCACGCCGTCGTCAAGGACGAAACGCCTCCAGACGCCGCGCCGCTCGAAGCCGGGATCGGCGATCAGGTTGGTTCCCGGCGCCGCGTCGGTGGCGACCGGCGCCGGCGCAAGGCGCAGCATGCCGCCCTGCACCGCGATCCGCTTCACCCTGCCGTCCACGCCCTGCGCCGTCAGCGTCCCCGCGCCGGTCTTGGCGAGCGTCGTCCCGCCGGCAACCGTCTTCTCCACGCACACTCCGGCCACGGCCTCCGCCATAGGATCGCCCACCGGGTGCTGAGCCTCCACGCACCACGCTTCGCCCGCCTGCAGCGTCCCGACCGTCGGCATCCGTCCGCCATGCACGCGAATCGCGCCGCCGTCGAGCCGGACGCGCGGCAC
>JAFRNO010000466.1 GCA_017430155.1 Kiritimatiellia bacterium
AAGTTATTGTATACAATATAGCAGATTTTGCTCCGTTTGTAAAGTTTTTTAATTGTTCACACGCGAATGTACGATGCAGGAATCCTGTTTCAGCGGCAGGAAGGTGCGTGTCGGCGAACGGCTTTGAAATCGAGGAAACGGGGGACTACCCCTTCGGGGAAAAAATAACGCTCACGGTGCGCGGCGGTGGCGGACGCAAGCCGCTCACCCTGCGCATTCCTGCGTGGGCGGCTGGCGCCGAGGTGAAGGTGAACGGCGTCGCCGAGGCGGACGTGAAGCCCGGCGCGTTCCACCGCGTAATACGCGACTGGCGCGCGGGCGACGTGGTGACGCTCGCGCTTCCGCTCGCGGCGCGCGCGTCGTTCTGGGGCCACGACGCGGTGGTCGTCATGCGCGGCCCGCTTCTCTATTCGCTCAAGATGGCGTGCGCCGATTCCGTGGTGGCGCGCTACAAGGTGCCGTACGAGAACGAGTGGGTCGAGAAGGGCGGAAAACACGGCTATCCGCGCCATGAGCTGCGTCCGCAGTCGCCGTGGGGCTACGCGCTCGTGCGCGGCGCGGATGGCGCGTTCGCGTGCAAGGTCACGCCCGTGTCGCTGGAGGGGAATCCGTTCAGCCCGGGCCACGCGCCCGTGACGCTGCAGATGAAGGCCGTGCGGACGGACTTCGGCGGCTGGGGATACATGCGCGAAGGGGCGTCCGCGCGCGCGATCGACCCGCCGCCGAGCCCCGTGCCCGCCGATGTGTCACGCACCGAGACCGTCGAGCTCGTGCCGTTTGGCTCTACCCAGATCCGCATCTCGCTCTTCCCCTGGACTCTCGCCGCCCCCTAACTGGACCAATGGGCGAATAATTGGGGTGGCGGCGATGCAAAAAAACGATAGTTGTTTGCCTTGTGGCGGCAAGATGAAGCAGTGGATCGCCTGTTGCGTTGCGGCGGTCGCGGCAGTCGCGAGCGGGGGGCTTCGGACGAACGACTATTCGTGGGTACGCGGCACGCACTACTATCCCACGAACGACGCGGCCGTGATTGCGCGCGAGCTCGGCTACGGCAAGCGCGTGGGGCTGAACACGATCCGGTTCCGGATGCAGATGGAGGACTGGCGCAAGGACCCGAACGGCTACACGGAGAAGATCCGCACGTTCGTGCGGCGCGTCTGGGCGAGCGGCTACTGGTCGATGCCGTTCATCTTCAACGGAAACCATTCCAAGCCGGAGATGTTCGAAGAGGCGGCCTGGACGGAATGCGCCGCGTACGCGACCGATCTCGTGACGGCGCTGAAGGACGAGCCGGGACTCCTGATGTGGGACGTGATGAACGAGTCGGTCCAGAATCCGTGGATTTACCGCGAGAAGGACAAGAAGGAGCGCCAGCGGCGCCGCGAGCGCGTGTGGGCGTTCACGCGGCGCGCCTGCGCGCTCGTCCGGCGTCTCGACCCCGGCACGCCCCTCACGCTCGGCCACACGCGCGCGTGGGAGATCGAGCCGACGGCGGAGATCGTGGACGTCATCTCGTTCCACGACTACGAGCCGACGCGCGCGAAGATGGAATACAACTTCAACCTCGCCGAATCGCTTGGCAAGAAATACGGCAAGCCTGTCATCAATTCGGAAATGGGGTGCCTTGCGCGCGCGAACCCCTACGACATGGTGCTGGAGGAGTGCCAGCGCCGCAGGATGGGCTGGATCATCTACGGACACATGATCCGCCGCCGCTCGGACAACATGCACGGCGTGTTCTACACGGACGGCACGGTGCGCGACCCCGCGACGGTCGCGGCGATGATGGGCTGCTTCCGCTGCCGCGACACGTCCGTGATCATCCCCGGCCTCGCCAACCGCGAGGGGTCGGCAAGAAAGGCCGTCGACCGCCTGCGCCGGGCGCTCGCGGGAGTCAAGCCCGAGAACTCGTTCACGTGGCGGTTCGCGTCCACACGTGAGCTGCTGGAGGCCTCCGAGCACGCGGCGAACCTGCTGGAGTGCTGCGACCTCGTGCCGATGGCGATTCCGCCGACGGCGCGGATCGCGGCCTGGCGCAAGATGGAGAATCCGCCGTGGACGGACATCCGGATATTTGCCTACGACCTCGCCAAGCGGCTGGAGAAGGCGTGCGAACTCTCTCAACAGGAAGAAGAAAAATGAACAAAATGCAGATGATGGCCGCTGGCGCGCTGCTGGCGGCGGGGACGGCGCTCGGCGGCGTGCGGACGAACGACTACGCATGCGTGCGCGGAACGCACTACGGCCCGGGCGGCGATCCAGAGCAGCTCGTCCGCGAGCTGGGCTACGGTCGGCGCGTGGGGCTGAACGCGACGCGTTTCTGGCTCGGCCGGGGAGCGTGGAACAAGGATCCGAAGGGATACGTGGAACGCGTGCGCGCGTTCGTGCGGATCGCGTGGGAGAACGGCTACTACTCGATGCCCATCCTCTTCAACGGCAACATGATCAACCCGAAGATGCTGGACGACGGGGAATGGGCGAACTGCGCCGCCTACGCGAAGGACATCGTGCTGGCGCTGAAAGACGAGCCGGGCCTTCTGATGTGGGACGTGATGAACGAGCCGACCTGCAATCCGTGGGTGAACGCGCAGAAGGACAAGACGGAGAAGGAGAGGCGCCGCCAGAAGACCTGGGCGTTCCTGCGCAGGGCATGCGCGCTCGTGCGCGAACTTGACTCCGGCTCGCCGATCACGGTCGGCTACACTACGGCCTACGAGGCGGAGCCGACCGTCTCGTGCGTGGACGTGATCTCCTTCCACGACTATTCGTCCACGCGCGCGCGCCAGGAGGCGAACTTCGCGCTCGCCGAATCGCTCGGCAAGAAGTACGGTAAGCCGGTGATCCAGACGGAGACGGGGTGCCTCGCGCGGTCCAACCCGTACGACATGGCGCTTGAGGCGTGCGAGCGACACAAGATGGGCTGGTTCCTCTTCAACCTCATGATCCGCGGACGCTGCGACAGCGAGCACGGCGTGTTCTACCCCGACGGCACGGTGCGCGACCCCGCGACGGTCGCGGCGATGATGGGCTGCTTCCGCTGCCGCGACACGTCCATGATCGTTCCCGGCCTCGCCAACCGCGAGGGGTCGGCCAAGCGCGCCGTGGAGAAAATACACAAGGCGCTGACGGAATACACGTCGGACGCGTTCGACTACCGTCCCTCGTCCGTGAAGGATTTGCTGGAGGCATCGGAGCACGCCGCGAACCTGCTGGAGTGCTGCGAACTGGTGCCGATGGCGATCCCGCCTACGGCGCGGATCGCGGCCTGGCGCAAGATGGAAAAGCCGCCGCTCGCGGAGATCCGGCGTTTCGCCTACGAACTGGCGCTTGAACTTGAAAAGGCCTGCCAGCTGCTGTAGCAATGCCATGGTCACCGATTTCCGCGTGAACTTGCCATTGCGAAAGAAACATAGGTAAAGGTCTAGCGCCGTGAATATTTGGTATACTATCAACGTGGAAACAATGATGCAATCCGACGCGAGAAAACCTGGCGGTTTCGACCGCGACATTCTGGAATGGAACATTCCGGAAGATAGGGAGATTGTGGTTTTATGATTACAGGCGAACTAAAAAGGCAAGTTGACAAGATTTGGGATACCCTCTGGACGGCGGGTATCACAAGTCCGGTCACGGTGATGGAGCAGATCACGTATCTGCTCTTCATGAAGCTGCTGGACGACAACCAGCTCGCCCGCGAATCGAATGCAAATGCCTTTGGGACCGCCGTCCAAGACCCGGTGTTCAAAGACGGCGTATGCGTCATTTCGGAACAACCGCGTATCGAGTGCGCCTACGACAAACTCAGATGGAGTCGTTTCTCGAACGCCAACCCGCCGGAGATGTTCGAGACGGTGAGAACCTACGTGTTCGAGTTCATCAAGCGGCTTGGCGGCGACGAGGATGATACGGCCTTCGGCCGCTACATGAAGAACGCCGTGTTCCTTATCCCTACGCCGCAGGTGCTTGTGAGCGTCGTTGCCGACATGAGTTCGATGCAGCTGACCGACAAGGACACGATGGGGGACGTTTACGAAGAACTTCTCAAGAAGATGGCGGCGGCGGGTGCGAACGGACAGTTCCGAACGCCCAAGCACATCGTTGACA
>JAFRNO010000467.1 GCA_017430155.1 Kiritimatiellia bacterium
ACCGCACGCCCTCGAACACGATGCGCTCGAAGTCGAGCGCGGCCTTCGCGTCAGCGTCCATCTTCGCCTCGTCGATGCCCGGTTCCAGCTCGCGCCAGATCTTGATGTCCTCGCCCACCTTACCCCCCATGCGCACGAACGGCTCCATGCAGACGTTCCCGTCGTAACCGATGTCCTTCAGCGCAAGCGCGATCTCGTGCCACGGGGTGCGCCCGCGCCCCGGCACGCGGCGGTTGCACTCGCCCGTGTGGAAGTGGCCGAGCAACCCCTTCGTCGAGCGGATCGCGCCGCCGATGGAGTCCTCCTCGATGTTCATGTGGAACGTGTCGAGCATCACCTTCACGGACGGCACGTCCACCTCCTTCACGAACTTGACGCCCTCCGCCGCCGTGTTGAGCAGATAGCCCTCGAAGCGGTTCAGCACCTCCAGACAGTAGTCCACGCCGCAGTCCTGCGCCACCGTGCCGATCTCGCGCACGTTCGCGACGGAACGCGCCCAGTCGCCGGGCTTGTCGATGGGCTTCGAATAGTCCACGGGCCAGTAGCTGTAGATGCCGCCGCCGATGGAGTGGATACCGAGCGTCTCCAGGTTCCGGAGGAGAGTCGTGAAGAACGCCTTCGCGTTCGCGACGACCGCCGGGTCGGACGAGGCAAGGTTCTGGTCCGCGTTCGGACCGTGTCCCGCCGTGAGGAAGATGCCGTTGTCGGCGGCGGCCTTTTTCAGGTCGAGGAGCGTCTCGCGGTCGTAGCCGTTGATCGGCGTACAGGCGATCTCGAGGAAGTCGAAGCCGAGCTTCGCCGCCTTCTCGATGTACTTGAAATAGTCGGCCTTCCACTGGTCCTCCCAGTAGGCGTAGTAGATTCCGTATTTCATTTGTCACTTCCTTTCTTCGGTTTTCAAGTACTTTCCTTGGATGTTTTCATAGCCGTTCGGTTTCGTGTTCCAGAGTGCGAGGAACAGCCCCGCGCCCACAATCGTCGCGCCGACGACGGCGAGGAACGGTGCCGACCAGCCGCCCGTCCGGTCCGCGAGAAAGCCCATGCCCCACCCGCTGAAGAAGACGCTCCCGTATGAGACAAGCGACGTGACCCCCACCGCCGTCCCCGCGAAGCGGCGCGTCGCGAGGTTCACCGCCGTCGTGCCCGTCATGGCCTGCGGACCGTAGATGCAGAAACCCGCGCCCGCGAGCGCCGCCATGTAGAGCGCAACATGGCCCCCCGCCGGGATGAACCAGAACGCGCCCATGAACGCCGCCGCGCCCAGCATCATGAAGAGGCACACGCGCGGAGCGCGGCCGCCCGCCAGACGGTCGGTCGCCCAGCCGCTGAAGAGCGTACCCAAGATGCCCGCGATCTCAAACGTCGCCACCGTCCATCCACCGCCCGCAAGCGACACGCCCTTCGCCTCCTTCATGAGCATAGGACCCCAGTCAAGAATCGCAAAACGCGTGAGATACACCATGAAGCAACACGCGCCCACCATCCAAATCACCGGATTGAGATAGACGCGCCGCAAGGCGGTGTCGCGAACCTCCGCATGGTAGGGCGCGGCCTCCGGACGCGCCGTCTCGGCGGGTCGAGGACGCCCCGCCCTACCCATCCCCTCCTCCTCGGGCGTGCCGGGCAAGGCGAAGAAAAGATATATCAACCCCGCGCCGGCAATGATCGCCGGCACCCAGAAGCACCACCGCCACATGCCCACGCCTACGCCGTCCGCGCCCAGCGCGCCCAATCCCATGATGTAACCGCAGAGGATCGTGATGATTCCCGCGCCGATGGAATGCGACGAGTTCCAGATCGCGAGCTTCGTGGCCAGCTTCTCCGGCGGCACCCAGTGCGAGAGCAGCTTCAGGCACGGCGGGTTGCCCATCGACTGGAAGAATCCGTTCGCCACCCACGCGATGCCCAGCACCACGACCAGCGCCGTCGTAAACGCGGCTCCTTCCGCACCACCCGCAAACAGCTTCGCGAGCACAGGCCCGAAGCCGAACACGACATTCGCGAGAAGCGCGAGCAGAAGTCCGCCCATCAGGAAGAGACGCGGCGGGCTCATGTCCGAGATCGGCCCCGCCACGGACTTGCCCACGCCGTACACCATGCCGTGCAGCGTGAGGAACAACCCCAACGACGTCTTCGTGATGCCGTAGTCCTGCGCGAGGCCGGGCATCGCGAGAGACAGGTTCTTGCGCAAGAAATAGAAGAGCGTGTAGCCGACAATGGTCGTCACGAGCATCCGGCGCTGTCCGCGCGCGAACGCCTTCGCTTGCATGGATGTACATTGAGCTTCCACGTCACCCTCGTCGATGTCTACCGCGTGCAGCGCGTGCGCCAGTAGGCGGCCCACACGAGCCCGGGACGTCCCGCCACGGCCTCCTCGAACAGTTTCGCCGCCTCCTCGAGGTGTCCTTCGTGGAACGCCTTGAGTCCGCGCAGGTACTTCGCCTGGCAACGGTTCGCGCGCTCGGCCTCGTCCCTCGACGTCCCCGCGAAGAACTTGCGGCTCGCGTGCAGCTCTTTCGGCAACGGCTTCTCAAGCTGCGCAATCGCGCCGTCCAGCGCGTCGAGCTCGGCCTTGACGGCCGCCGCGTCCGGCGCACGCCCTTCCATCTTGGCGAGACGCACGAGCGCCTCCGCGCGGTAGAAGTTCATCTCGCCGGGCAGGTTCCAGCCCGCGCACGCGGACTGCAGCGCGGCGCGTGCCCCGTCCGCATCGCCCATCGCGGCACGGCACTCGGCGAGGAAGAGGTTGGCCTGCGGCGCCACGCCGGCGGACGCCCCCGGCGCGCACTGGAGGTTCTCGGGATATTCGAGGGCGCGCTGGAAGTAAACCGCCGCCTTCTTGTTGTCGCCGCGCGCGCGCGCCGTCACGCCGCAGCCGAGCGCCGCGTCCGTGAAGACCGTCAGCAGCGAACGCCCGCCCTCCCACACGTAGAACGTGCGGGACGACAGGATATCCAGCGCCTGGTCGAAGCTGCGCGTTTCGTTGAACAGCTCGACGAGACGCAGCAGCACGGGATCGTAGCGGTCCACCGTGGCGCGGCGCGCCTCGAGGTACGCTCGGCGCTTCGCGGCGGGGATCTTCAGCTTCTCCGCAAGCTCGTCCGTCTCGAGCAGCACGTGCGCGTTCGCCGGGTCCGCCTCCATCGCGCGCAGGTAGAACCCGTACGCCTCCTCGTTCGCGACACCCGACGGCACGCCCGTGTTGGTGAAATACGTGCCCGGATGCGAAAGCGCGAAGCCAAGGCACCGCAGCGCGAGCGCGTGGTCGCCCTTCTTCGCCACGCACGCGCGCCACGCCGCGATTGCGTCGTCCTTGCGGTCGCGGAACCAGAGGATCTCGCCCAAGTAATAGTGCGTGTTCGCCGTCGCCGCATCCGTCGCGACCTTCGCCGCCGCGGCAAGCGCCTCGTATTCCTCGGAACGACTCGGGAAGCAGTAGTCGCCCGGATCGGACGCGGCCTTCCGCCATGCCTTCTCTGCCTCGGCGCCGCGTCCAAGTTGCTGGAGCGCCCATCCGCGCATGTACGCGAACATCGGGCTGCGCAGCGACGCGCACGCGGCGACCGCGTCGTGCACGCTGAGGAGATCGCCCGATCCGCAGGCCACGGGCTTCTCGCGCGCAGCAAGCGCCTCGGCGGCTTCGCAGAGCGCCACCACTTCGTCCCACGCGCCAAGTCCGGCGTAGTCGCAGAGCGTCTCCATGAGCTGGGCGGCCCGCAGACCGCGGTCCTTCAGCTCGACACGCACGATCTTCTCCGCCGGCGTGCCGGTGAGGAATCCGCGCTCGGCGAGGCCCCAGTTTTCAAGCGGGTCGCACGCAACCGCCAAGGCGATTTCGCGACGCGCGGCGGGCACGCGACCGCGGCGGCGCAGGATGTATGCCTTGATCACGTGCAGTTTCGCCTCGCGCGCACCGCGGTCGAGCGCCTCGTCAATCAGCGTCTCCGCCTCGTCCCACGCGCCGCGCAGACACACGAGACGCGCCAGCTCCACATACGCCTCGCGCGCGTGCGTGGCGCGCCACGTCACGCGCCACAGGAGATCCTCGGCCTCCTTGCACTTGCCCTGCGCGCGGCAGGCGAGCGCGAGCATGTACTCGGGCTCCACGTCCTTCGCGCGCGTGTAGTTGCGGTTCACGCGGTCCGTCGCCGTGCGAAAATATTTCTCGGCGTCGGCCCAGCGCAGTTCGCGCATCGCGTGGTAGCCGAGCTGGAGGTTCGCGGCGGCATACCCCGGATCGATCTCGCATGCGCGCCGGTAATAGGGCAGCGGGTCGATGAGGCCGTTCTTGAACTGGTCGAGACGGAGCCCCGTGAGGTACGCGACCTCGGCGCTCGTGATCTTCTCGGGCTGCTGCGGGTTCGCCACCTTCTCGGGCAGCGGGTCGTGCGGATCCTCGGGCACGGGCGTGTAGGAAAGGAACACATTCCCGTCCGCGTCGGCGATCGTCGCAGTGAACTGCTGGTCCTTCGCGGAAGCGTCCACCTTCACCGTCTTGCACCACGGCGCGTTCGGCCCGATGGCGATGCCCTTCTCCTCGAAAATCACCCCGTCCCTGCGCACCCTTACCGTGCAGCCCTTCAGCTCGCGCGTGGAGTGGAAGCCCACGAGCAGCTCGTCCTTCTTCACGCGCTCCACGTTCACCGCGCCGTCAAGCGTGGCGTTCTTCACGCCGCCGATGCCCTTCACGGGATACCAGAACTGCGACACGCGACGCGTCTCGTACGGGGCGATCCACGAGTAGTCGGGCTGGTTGTCGCTCCAGCAGCCGACCATCAGCTCGAGGTAGGGGCCGTCCGTGTCGGTGAGCACCTTCGAGTCCCACAGCTTGCCCGCCGGATAGT
>JAFRNO010000468.1 GCA_017430155.1 Kiritimatiellia bacterium
CCGCGCAGGCGGGAATCACGCCGCGCGCGCTGCCGTATTCCACCCTGCGCCGCGCCCTCGAGAAGGGCGGCGTGTACCTCGGCTGAGGGCGACCATGAAAGTGACGCTCAATCCAGACGCCGAGGTCGTGAAGACCGTCAAGGAGGGCCTCAAGCGCACGGGCGGGTACTGTCCATGCCGCCTCGACCGCACGCCCGAGACGAAATGCATGTGCCAGGAGTTTCGCGATCAGATCAAGGATCCGTCGTTCGAGGGCTTCTGCCACTGCCTCCTCTATCACAAGAGCCTTTAGAGCCAGTTGCAAAACCCCTCCGAGAACTTTTCTATGAACCACGGAATACACAGAAGTACGCATGTAATCGAGGATTGCGATTCCGTGTATTCCGTGTATTCAGTGGTTTTGAAATTACCCCTTTAAGGAAAACTGCCATGGAAATCGAACTGACGAACGACAACTTCGCCGCCGAGGTGCTCCAGTCGGAGCTGCCCGTGCTGGTGGACTTCTGGGCCACGTGGTGCGGTCCGTGCAAGATGCTCGCCCCGACCGTCGCGGAGGTCGCGACGGAATACGCGGGGCGCGTGAAGGTGGGCAAGGTGAACGTGGACAACGCGCCCGAGCTCGCCGCGCGCTACGGCATCACGAGCATTCCCGCGCTCCTCCTCTTCAACAAGGGAGAGGTCGTGCGTACCTCCGTGGGCTTCGTGCCGAAGGCGGACGTGGTGGCGATGCTCGGCCTCTAAACGGATCTGCTTCCCATGTTTGCCCTGCCCTTTACGAAAGCCGCGCGCGAGAAGAAGCGCCGGAAGGTGGTCTTCAAGACCACCCGCGAATTCATCTACTCCCACGAGGACCTGCCGGCGTTCGGTTCGTCGAACGAGAAGATGGGCGAACTGCGCGCGGCGCTCGCCGAACGCGACAGCGCGCGGTGCGCGGATTTGCTCGCCGAGCTCGATCCGCCGAAGAGCTTCCAGGGATGCCGCGAGTGGCTGGACATCCTCGTCGTCTCCATCTCCGTGGCGATGGCGTTCCGCGCGTATTTCTACGAGCCGTTCAACATCCCCACGGGGTCGATGCAGCCCACGCTGTACGGCAACCATTCCGAGACGATCGCGCCCGACCAGGTGGGCGTGTGGGACACGACGCCGCTCAAGTGGGGCAAGTGGCTCGTGACGGGCAAGATGTACGAGTGCTTCAAGGCGCCGTTCGCGGGCTTCCTGGAATTCAACCAGACGGACACGGGCCATTACGACATGCGCGTCGTCGAATATGAGACGATCTACAATCCGATGACGCGGCAGACGGAGGTCCGTCTGAGCCCGGGGACGTCGCAGCCGATCGTCAAGCGCAAGAGCGACTCGATGCTCGTGCCCACGGACGTGCTGCATCCGACCGAGACGGGCGACGGGCCGTACCGCCTGCGGTTCGCGGAGCTGCCGAACGGGCTGCGTCCGGGCGCCTACGTGAAGGCCGGCCAGGTGCTGTGGAGCGGGTTCGTGGTGACGGGCGACTTCCTCTTCGTGAACCGGTGGCTGTGGAACTTCCGCCATCCGCGCCGCGGCGACGTGATGATCTTCTCGACGACGGGAGTCAGTCCGGCCAGGAAGATCCATTGGCGCGGGCGGAAATATCCGGGGCCGAACGGCGAGTACTACAACCTCGCGCAGGGCACGCATTACATCAAGCGCATGACCGGCACGCCCGGCGAGACGCTCACGATCACGAACGGGCATCTTGTGGTGGATGGCGTGCAGCCGATGGAGCCGCTGCGCATCCGCTAGATCCAGAACCGCGAGAAATGGCATGAGAAAGAGCCCGCGTACGCGGGGTATTCGCCCAGCGACGACGTGTATACGCCGGGACGGACGCTCGCGCGCGAAGGCGACGTGGTGAAGCTAGGGCCCGACGAGTACTTCGCCTGCGGCGACAATTCGGATTCAAGCTTCGACAGCCGCTTCTGGGGACCTGTCCCCGCGCGCAACCTCTGCGGCATCGCCGGGGGCGTGTTTTGGCCCTTCTTCAACCACCGCTGGGGCCCCATCAAGTAGTGCTTAGTAGAGTGGGAAAGGGCAGCGATTCTCGCAAGCCTTTCTCGGCCCAGGGCTTTGGCCGGCGCGTCTTTTGGGAGAGGGAAAGGCTGAGCGATTCTCGCCAACCTTTCCCTTCCCTGCCCTGTGACCGGCACGTTTTTGGAAGCGCTTTGCCTTATGCGAAGCATCCCCCTGCCTTTGGTGCGCGCACGGGGCGCGCACGGCAAAACTGCTGCACACAACACAAAGGCTAATCCAACGCGGTGCCTTTTGCGGGAGGGCGAGCGTCCTCGCGAGCCGTTCCCCTGCTCCGCACAACACAACAGGCTAATCCAATGCGGTGCCTTTTGCGGGAGGGCGAGCGTCCTCGCGAGCCGTTCCCCTGCTCCGCACAACACAACAGGCTAATCCAACGCGGTGCCTTTTGCGGGAGGGCGAGCGTCCTCGCGAGCCGCTCCCCATCCTTGTCCCTACAACGAATGGCAAAGCAATCGCCTCACCATCGGCCAAGCGCGAAGCAGTCTTGCAGTGCGCGCCCCGTGCGCGCACCCAAGGAAGAGCAATGGCCAAGCACTTGGTCAAGCGCTTCCAAAAACGTGCAGGCCACGAGCGCGGTAAGCGAAAGGATGGTGCTTCCACTAACCTTTCCCCTGCCCAAGGAAGAGCAATGGCCAAGCACTTGGCCAAGCGCTCCGCGAGGGTGTTTTCGGTCCGTGAAAGGTCCCTGAAAAGGCCCTGCCGCCCCGAAACAAAACTTTTTTCACTTTTTTTCAAATACCCCCTTGCGCGGCGCGGCGGGGTTTGATATACTACACATCCGTTCGCCACCCGCCGGGGGCAGCCCCGCGGACGCGAGTTGATCTTTGAGAATCGACGGTGCTGAAGAACGCCGAACTTGCCAGAGGCTCCCCCCGGGAGCCCTCGGAAGGGAGGCGGAACACAAATGGAAGTTTGTGTGGTGCCCGCGCCCCGCGAGGGGCGCATACACATGACTCAACAGTTTTTTTCTGAGAGTTTGATTCTGGCTCAGAACGAACGCTGGCAGCGTGGATTAGGCATGCAAGTCGAACGGGATCGGGGAGGCAGCAATGTCGCCCCGTGAGAGTGGCGGAAGGGCGAGGAACACGTGGGCAACCTGTCTCTGAGGTGGGGAAAACCGCTGGAAACGGCGGCTAATACCGAATGTAGCGCCCGCTCGCATGAGCGGAGCGCCAAAGGGGGCGAAAGCTCCCCCTCTCCGAGGGGCCCGCGCACCATCAGCTTGTTGGCGGGGTAACGGCCC
>JAFRNO010000059.1 GCA_017430155.1 Kiritimatiellia bacterium
CGCAAGGAACTGCTCCTCGACGGCAACCCCGGCACGGTCGGCATCCTGAAGGGCGTCGAGCCGGGTTCCTGGACCTCGGCGCGGGCGTTCATCCAAGGGGGCGCGATCTGCGGCGAGACGCTTTCAGCGCCGACGCGCTTTGACTGGGACCACGACGGCAAGGAGGACATCATCCTCACGGACGCCTCCGGCTGGATGACCTTCTGGGGCGGCACGGACGATCCGTTTGTCTACAAAGGCGCGCGCAGCTTCACCGTCGGCGGGAAGCCGTTCTGCCTGAAGGGCGGCGACAGCGGCTCGCTCCAGGGCAAGGTGGAGCGCGTGTGGGGTTACGTGAAGGTGATCGCTGGGACGTGGGGTGGCGCGGACGCGATCATCACCTCCGACATCCGCGGCGACCTGCTCCTGCACCGGCGCGCGTCCGGCGGCGATCCGCTCGCGCTCGCGCCCACCGAGCCGTTCCGCCATCCCGACGGACGTCCGTTCAAGGTGGCGTGGCGGAGCCGTCCGGACTTCGTGCCGGCGGGTTTCGCGGGCGTGCCGCGCCAGTCGCTCCTTTTCATGGATCTCGACGGCGACGCCGCGCTCGCGGTTCCCGAGGCGGAGGGCTCGCTCGTCCTCGCCGAAGTGCGCAAGCTGAGTTTCGCGGACGGCTCGCACATCCGCCTCTGTGGCAAGAACGGCCTCTGGGGACGCGGGCACCTGGCGCTCGTCGACTGGGACGGTGACGGCAAGGAGGACATCATCTTCGGCACGAACCAGTCCTGCCAGAAATACTTCTGCAAGAAGCGTATCAGGATTAATGCCACGCCGTTCCTCTACCGGAACGTGGGCACGCGCGAGAATCCCCGTTTCTCCGAACCCGTGCCGTTCTGCCTGACGAAGAGCGGCAACCGCCTTGCGTTCGGCTGCCACAACGCGACGCCGTGGGTCACCGACCTCGACGGCGATGGCCGCCCCGACCTCCTCGTGAGCGCCGAGAACGGCAAGGTGTACGCCTTCCGCCACGACGAGATCTTCGCTGGAAATCCATGATGACGAAATTACCCTTGCATTGATACACCCGATAGGGTATAATATGGGCGATTTTGGATGAATTATACCCCATCGGGTGTAGTTTATCTGAAAACGGTGAAATTATACCCGAACGGGGATAGTGAGATGACGATAGCAGAATTCGTGAAAGAGCGGCGCAAGAAGCAGCATTGGACGCAGAAAGACCTTGCTTTCTACGGCGGGGTCGGGCTGCGCTTCATCCGGGAACTGGAACAAGGCAAGACGACCCTGCGCATGGACAAGGTCAACCAGATTCTCGACATGTTCGGCGCCGTGCTCACGCCAGGACCGATTGATCGGAGCATCTATGCGTAGGGCGGAAGTGTTCCTTTTTGATCGGTTGGCGGGGCGGCTCGTCGAGACGGACGATGGCCGTTGCCAATTCACATACGATGGAGCGTACATGGCCGATCCGACATCGGAACCGGTGTCGCCGACGATGCCGTTTCAGGATGAGGCATATTGGAGTGATGACATGTTGCCTTTTTTTGACGGCCTGATTCCAGAAGGGTGGCTTCTCGACATCGCGGAGGAGACCTGGAAGCTCGATTCGCGCGACAGGTTTGGGCTCCTTCTGGCTTGTTGCCGGAGTTGCATCGGAGCCGTGAGCATACGGGAGGTGAAAGATGGCAAATGAGCGTTGTCTGATCTGCGGGAAGCCGATGCCGGAAGGAAGTGAGAGCGAGTACCATGCCGCATGTGCGAAGGAATTGTTTGGAAGCGAGGCGGCCCCCACGTTCGCCTATTCCATGGCGGAGCTGAACGACGTGGCGAAACGGCTCGTCCTCTCGCGCGTGAGCGTTCCCGGCGTACAGGCGAAGCTTTCGGTTCACCTTGAACGCTCTGGGGAATCGGCTGACCGCCTGACGCTGGTCGGACTCGATGGAAACTACATCCTCAAGTTGCCGACGGCAACGTACCGTGAGCTCCCCGAAAGCGAACACTTCGCCATGACGTTGGCGAGGCTGTGCGGAATCGAGACGGCCGCGTTTGGCCTTGTGCGACTTGAATCCGGAGCGCTGGCGTACATTACGCGGCGCATGGATCGTGAAGACGGCGTGAAGCACATGATCGATTTCTGCCAGCTGACGGATCGCCGTACCTCACGCAAATACTACGGTTCGCACGAGCAGATCGCACGCGCTTTGCGTCGATACGCATCTTCTTCCGGATCCGACGTCATGCGCTTCTTCGAGGTGCTGCTGTTTTCGTTCATCACGGGCAACTCGGACATGCACTTGAAGAACTTTTCGCTCTTGCGCGAACATGACGGCACATGGCATCTTTCCCCGGCCTACGACCTCGTGCCGGTGAAGACGGTCCTTCCGGCCGACAAGGACGACTTGGCGCTCACCGTCAACGGGAAGAACCGCAAGCTCAGGGCATCCGACTTCAAGGTCGCCGCCGCGAAGATGGGGTTGACGTCCGTGCAGTATCGCCGTCTGACCGGGCGCATGGTCGCCGCCGTGCGCGAGCATCTTGACGAGGCGATCGCCCGTTCTTTTCTCTCGGACGGATTCGTTGACCGTCTGCGCAAGCTTGTCGCCCACACGCTCTCCGTGTTGGCTCTTGATAGACCGGGGAAATAATGCAAGGGAAATCAAAGATGAACATGCGAATTGCCAGTCTGCTTGCCGCCTGCGCGGCGGTCATGTGCGCGTGGGGCGCGGAAAGTGTCGGAATCGTCGGCCTACAGGTGAATCACCTGGCCGAGCCGCGGCATGTCGGCGCGCAGCCGTCGTTCGGCTGGCGGATGGAGACGGCGCGCGCGGGCGCGCGGCAGGTCGCGTACCGCGTGAAGGTGGCGCGCACGGCGCGGAACGCCTCGCAAGAGACCGTGTGGGACTCGGGCGAGGTCGCGGACGGACGTTCCGTGGGAATCGCTTACGCGGGGAATCCGCTCAAATCGGCGTGTCGGTATGCCTGGACAGTTGCGGTAAAGGACGAGCAGGGGCGTTGGACGGAATCCGCCCCCGCGCGCTTCTCTACGGGTCTTCTTGTCGAGAACGATTGGAAAGGCGCGGATTGGATCGCGCCGTCTGCGGACGGCGGTGGAACGCCGTCCCTACCTGTTTCGTACGGTTTGCGGACGGGTTGCTTCCGCCGCGCGTTCGCCAATCCGAAAAGAGTCGTGGAGGCATGGTGGTGCGTTACGGCGGCGGGCGTGTTCGATATCTACGCGAACGGCCGGACGGTTACGGACGAGTTCCTGAAGCCCGGCTACACGCATCCCCTGAAGGTACGGCAGGCGTGTACGTATGACATGACGGCTTGGATTGACTGCCGTGCCGGCGCCACCAATGTTTTTGGCGCGGTCGTGTCCGCCAGCTGGAGCCGCGACAAGATCTCGTGCCGCAACCGGCCCGGACGTCGCTACGATCCCGCCCTCGCGCCGACGCTGCGCGCCGTCCTGATCCTGCGACATGCGGACGGAACGGAAACGCGCGTGGCGACGGACCGCGACTGGCGGGCGGCAATGGACCGCCATCCCGTCCGCGCGGCCGGCATCTACGAGGGCGAGGCCGTTGACGCACGCACGAACCTCACCTGGCTGTCCGGTCCCGAGCCGAACTGGCCGCGTGCCCTCACGGGCAACACGGATTTTCCGGGCACCGTGCGCAACTTCCGCGGGCCGCCCGTTACCCTGCGCGACGACCTCGCGATGCGCCCC